>DAOUZE010000039.1 GCA_030665765.1 Filomicrobium sp. | reverse complement strand
TGCCCGTAACGCGACCGTCGGAGCTGTCGACGCTGCCGTTCTCGCCGGTGCCCGCCACTTGCTGGTCCACGGCGATGAAGCGCAGGCCATGGACCAGGCGCAGATATACTACGAAGCCAACATCAAGAGCCGGCCGAAGCTGCTCGTCGACACCATTGAGTTCAATGTTGTCGACAAAGGCACAGCCTTGATCGCCGAGGGTAACGCGGTGATTGAGACAACATTCCTAAAGCTTGCCGGCATTGATGCGCTCCAACTCCTGTCACTGTCGGGCAGCGAGTTCTCAAAGGCACTTCTAGCCGTGGGCAGTAACTCCGAATTCAACCTTGAAGTCTCCATGATGCTTGACGTGACGGGTTCGATGTCTGGCGACAAGCTGGTTGCCATGAAGGAGGCTGCAAAAGACCTGGTCGATATCGTCGTGTGGGAAGATGGCGGCGCCTACACCTCTCGTGTTGCTCTGGTCCCGTTCTCTAAGGCCGTCAATATCGGCTCGCTCAGCAGCTCAATTCTCAAAGGTAGCGCCACTTATAAGCAAAAGAAAAACGCCAATGGAGATTACGTCTGGTGGGAGCGCGCACCGACGTGCGCGGCGGAACGCACCGGTGACAATGCTTTCACTGACGTCACCCCATCCGGCAGCGACAGGCTAACCACTGTCTACAATACCAACGGGAATTGCAGTCCAAATAACCCAGTGGTGCCATTGACGGACGACAAAACGCTGCTGAAGTCGACCATCGACAGTTTCCAAGCGACAGGCACCACAGCAGGCCATCTTGGAACTGCCTGGGCTTGGTACACCCTGTCGCCGAATTGGGGGAGTGTATTCCCGGTTTCAAGCCGACCCAAATCCTACTCTGTATTGAGCGAGGTCAATAGCAGGGGCAAGCCTGTTCTTGAGAAGATAGCGGTCCTCATGACGGACGGGGAATACAACACTCAGTACTGCAATAGCGGAATTCTTGATAAGAACTCCCTCGGCAGTTCGTCCACTAAGGGCAAATGCACGGCCTCGGGTGGTAACTCCGCCACGCAAGCCCGCGCGCTATGTGCTGCAATGAAGAACGAGGGCATTACCGTCTACTCGGTAGGCTTTCAGCTTGCCAGCGGCGGCACCGCGGAAGAAACGCTTTCCCAGTGCGCTACTTCGGAAGATCACGTCTACAATGCGCAGAATGCGGAGGAACTCAAGCAATCCTTCCGCAACATCGCTCTGAAGATCTCCGCACTCAATCTTTCCAAATAATATCAAGGCCCCGCCGATCGTGGCGGGGCCTTTTCTCACCCGATCGCCGAGATGATCGGCCTTAGACTTCTTCGCAAAAATCCTCTCCAAATCCGCCTTCAACCAGGTCCACGAGCGCCTCTATGGCTTCGGGTCCTTCTGGCCCTTTGGCGAGGATGTGCAGCGTTGCACCGGGGCCGGCGGCCAGCATCATCAGCCCCAGGATTGAAGTGCCTACAACGGTCTGCCCCTCGCGCGTGACCCGGATATCCGCTCGGAACGTTTCCGCGCATTTCACAAACTGCGCGGAAGCCCGGGCGTGCAAGCCTTTGCGGTTGCGGATCGTGACGATGGCTTCGGGATGTTGGCTAACGAGTTGTGGCATTGCTCTTGTGAGGGGTGGGAAACGGGCGAACGAAGCAGTAGTTTAGCGCAGTTCAGGGATCGCTGGAAAGCTCCTGGCTTGCAACTTTGATATATTTGCGCCCAGCGTCGGACGCTGCCGCCACCGCCTCCTTCAGAGGCAACTCCGTCCGAATACTAGCGAGTTTGACCAGGATCGGTAGATTGATACCGGCCAGCACTTCAACATTCGCCTCGTCGATTACCGAGATAGCAAGGTTCGATGGCGTGCCGCCAAACATGTCGGTCAGCAAAATTGCTCCCTGACCTTTGTCAGTTTCCTGAATGGCCTGAAGAATCCGCTGCCTGCGATCGACCATGTCGTCGTCGGGCGTGATTGAGACCGTCGCCATCTGGCGCTGCGGACCCACGATTTGCTCAAGGGCTGCCCGAAACTCGTCGGCGAGACCGCCGTGGGCGACAATGACAAGTCCTATCATGACCGCGCGATCCTGTTCCTGATGCGTATCCCATCGAAAACCAACGCGAGGTGGTTTGGCAAGTGCTGCGCTCCCCCTTGAGAGGAAAACCCACGACATGCGTCACTGGAACGCCGGTTGTGTGTCAAACGAGTTCAATCCAAAAATTTTTAATTCGCAACCGGAAGCCTTCCATTCCGGCGGATGTAATCTAACGCTAGCAGCAACTTAGCAGGGGCCGAAGGCTCGCTAGGACAAAGGCGTAGAACCGGGAATCTCACATCTTTGGCGAGTAAGGCTTGTGGTGCTGGATCGGGAAACCGACTTATCTCCGACGCGGATACAAGATCTACGATCAAAACAACTTCCGCCTCACCCACGGAAACAACATCCATGATGCCGAGGCCGCGCACCTCCAACAGATTTGCAATCTGCTCCGGAGCCGTGGCAAACAGGGTTCCATTCCGGTCGAAAATCTCAGTGTAATCGTCCGCAACCAATCGCGCTGGCTCAGCGATCATGCCGTTCGGCGTCATCATGAGACAGCGCAGGGCCAAGTCGGATTTACCCGCACCCGACGCGCCGCGAATGATTGCCGCGCAGTCAACGATGGCAATCGCTGTGGCGTGAACGCGCACTGGCAATTCAACGGGCATCGTTCATCCTGTGGATCCAAGGTGTAGCTTAGAGAAAGGCGATAGCGGTGAATTGTGCCGCGAACTCTCTTGAAACTTGCGATCGTCAAGCATGCCGGCTCCGCGCCCGCGTAACAACCGGGCCCATAAGTGGAAGACGCACTGTGAATCGCGATCCAATAGGATCATTGTTCTCTTCACCGTTGCCACCGGCGGCATAACGGTTTTCCGCCCAGATGCGTCCGTTGTGGGCCTGGATAATTTCTTGCGAGATACTCAATCCAAGTCCCGAATTGTTACCGCGGCTTGAAAACTCACTTGGCCGGTACGTGTAGAAACGCTTGAATATCGTTTCGAGCTTATCTTCTTGGATGCCCGGGCCTTCATCATCAACGGTTACGACAACCGCGTCGCCATCGAGCTTGGCGACCACAGTGACTTTTCCATCTTCCGGCGAGAACGAGATCGCGTTGTCGATGAGATTGGTGAACACCTGACCAAGACGGCCGTCTGTTCCCGCAACAACGAAAGCTTCATGCTGGCCGACAGTCTTGAACTCAAGGTCGGTGCCGTAATCTCCGATTTTTTCGTCGAAGATCGACACGACGTCTCGCAACACAATCTCAAGGTCAATAGGCTTGCGCGTTTCACGCTGCAGTTGGGCATTCAGCATCGACGCGTGTGAAACATCGCTGATTAAACGGTTGAGCCGTTTCAGCTCATGCTGGATTTGCTGCACGACGTGCTCGCGTTCTTCTTCCGTGCGGGCATACTCCAACGATTGGGCCATCGAACTGGCAGCCGTCAGCGGGTTCTTCAATTCGTGGGCGACGTCGGCCGCGAATTTTTCGCTCGCCTCGATGCGCTCGTAAAGCGAGTTGGTCATCGCGGAAAACGCTTGCGCCATCTGCCCAACCTCGTCTTTGCGGTCGGCATAGTCGGGCAGTGCGGTTCTTGCCGAGATATCCCTACTGACGTGCTCGGCCTTGGCCGAAAGCCGTTGCATCGGACCCGCCACGGTTCTGGCCAAGAATAGAGCCGTTGCGACACTGGCGAGCAAGGCGATCAGGGCGAGCGGCCACAGATCGCTTCTTGATTTCGCCAAAACCTTGTCGATGTCACCGGGCCGTGTCGACAAGAGCAACACACCCATCACTTTCTTGAAGCGCATGATTGGAACGGCCACAGACACGATCTGCTCGCTCTTCTCATTGAGCAGCAGCATCGCGGTATCCTCACCCTTCAGCGCTTTGCGAACTTCGGGATAGAGTTGGCCGTTGGCGTTGCCGATCTCTTTGTAGACTTGAACTTCCTTGTCGATTAGCCAGTGCTGCAATCGGGTCCAGAAGGTCTTCGTCGTGGGGCGCTCGGTATTAATTTTTTGTTTGCCGGTCGCAGCAGTCCCTTGATTGCTGTTTGCGCGGGCTCTTCTGCCAATATCACCCTTTTTCAACAGGGTGCTGGAATCGACAACCAGATCGCCCCTGCGGTCATAGATCCGGGCACGGGTCCTCGTCGGCTTGATCAAGCGGCGAAAAATCGGTGCAATCCTCTCGGGCCGAATCGAGAGCTGAAGAGCTGCAAATCCATCGTCTCGAAAAGGAATGAGTGCATTCGTGGTTGTCGGGAGGCGGTCGGCGTCAACCAGAATCTGTCCCTTCTTGACCATGGCGCTGCCGGCAATGGCCGCCGCCATAATCTGCCCCTGGGTTCTCAATGCCTCGCGTTTGGCATTGATAATCCAGCTCGAATCCAAGCTCAGATAGAGAATCCCTAAAAAAAGGATCAAGAATCCGATGAGGTTGGAGGCAAGGATCCGCCACAGCAGGCTCGCGGAAATGAATTTTACAATCGGGTTCCGGTTGAACCGCGCAACGATGGCTTCGCGCCAAAGGCCCTTCTTGCCGAACTTTGCAGCCACACGCGCTACTGGTTCTGGCGCCGAGATCTCATTTAGACCGAGCCAATCCGAAACAGCTTTCGCGGAGGCGTGGCAGCGGTCGGCCGCCGTTGCAAGACGACGCCGAGCGATGTCGCGAATTCCGAGAAGTTTCGACTCCGCTGTTGTGAAGCGTTCGCTGTCGAGCGCCATGTCGTCTCCGTGTTGGATCGTCCAGCGACCTCATTCGGTTGATGCCGATGGAGCCGCTGGACTGTAGCGTCAACTTGCCGCCAACGCTTGTTGCTGCGGCAATAAATCCACCGGTCTTATGCTTCCTTGAAGCGGTAGCCGACGCCGTAGAGGGTTTCGATGACGTCAAAGTTGTCGTCAACTTGCTTGAATTTCTTGCGCAGCCTCTTGATGTGGCTGTCGATTGTCCGGTCATCAACATAAACCTGATCATCGTAAGCTGCATCCATCAGGGCATCGCGTGTTTTGACGACACCAGGCCGCGCCGCGAGAGCCTGAAGAATTAGAAACTCTGTAACCGTGAGAGTGACCGGCTTGTTGTCCCAATGGCAGGTATGACGCTCTGGATCCAACTTCAGCATACCCCGCTCAAGCACCTTTGCAGCTTCGGTTCCGCCAGCCCCCCCGTCCTTGGCACCGACGTGTCGCCGCAGAACCGCCTTCACCCGCTCGACCACGAGGCGCTGTGAGAAGGGCTTCGCGATATAGTCATCCGCGCCCATCTTGAGCCCGAAAAGCTCGTCGATTTCCTCGTCCTTAGACGTGAGGAAGATCACTGGCATATCGGACTGCTGTCGCACGCGCCGCAAAAGCTCCATGCCATCCATGCGGGGCATTTTGATATCGAAGACGCCAAGATCGACGGGATCCTCGTTCAGTGCCTCCAGCGCGGCGGCGCCGTCGCTGTACGTGCGGACTTTGAACCCTTCCGCTTCCAGCGCCATCCGAAGTGAATTCAAAATGTTACGCTCATCGTCAACCAGCGCGATAGTGCTCTTTTCTTTCATGACCGTTCGACCCTTGGGTTCCTATTGGCCGCGCCAACGGCGCTCTATGGCGGTTAAATGCACAAAATGTGGCGGAATAGACACTGCGGGCCTACTGTTGAACACAAGCTGAATACGGCCTTCGCGGCCGCTGCGCAGTATAGTTGCCAAAACCCCGACACAGCAGACATTTTTCTGTTTTCCAACAGACTCTTAACTTTCCGACCTACGTATACCTTGAAGAGGACGTTACCCTTATCTATGGGTAAATGCACCGTCGACAGTTCGCCCGGCGGAACTGCTGTGTACCTGTCAGCGTCAGCCAGTAGGCGCCGGGGGACGAAGGGGGCGATACAGCTGGAGTAGCGTCGAGTACCATTTTGTCTTGGCAAAGGTAGCCACTGCCCCGTGGTGTACCGTTCTGCCGATCAGATTTGTGACGCGCAACGGGTCTGTGTATCAGCCGGGAACGCCACCCTTGGACAAGCTGAACTCACCAGATCGAACTTCGAAAGCCAGCCATGACTCGAAAGCCAGCCTTGACTCTAATGACTTTTCCGCTGACAGCGGCTCGATCAATCATCTCCAACAAGTCGGAGCCCGAACTCGTCGAGATCGCGCTCCTGCGAAATGAAGGTCGCTTGAGCAGCTGTGGCGCGTTCGTGGCGGTAACTGGCCAGCACACTGGCCGTTCCCCGAACGATAAATTTATCGTCGCCGACAGCGAGACCGAACGCTCGATCTGGTGGGACAACGCCAAAAAGATATCGCGAGAGCAGTTCGATCAGCTCTTCCAGGATTTTTGCGCATTCGCCGCCGACAAGGACCTGTTTGTCCAGGATCTTTACGCCGGCGCAGACGAAGATTACCGCCTGCCGACGCGGATTGTCACCGAATACGCCTGGCACGCCCTCTTCATCCGCCATATGCTGCGTCGTCCACAGCCTTCTGAGCTGAGCGGCTTCAAACCGCAGTTCACCGTGGTCAACCTGCCCAGCTTCCGCGCTGCGCCGAATTATCACGGCACCCGCAGCGAGACCGTGATCGCATGTGATTTTTCACGCCGCATCGTGCTCATCGGCGGAACTTCCTATGCTGGCGAGACGAAGAAGAGTGTTTTCTCCTTCCTCAACTATCTCCTGCCCGAACAGCGCGTCATGCCGATGCACTGTTCGGCAAATGTCGGCGACGCCGGCGACAGCGCCGTGTTCTTCGGCCTTTCAGGCACCGGCAAGACAACTCTTTCCGCCGATCCCTCACGTACGCTCCTAGGCGATGATGAGCATGGCTGGTCACCCAGTGGCATCTTCAACTTTGAGGGCGGCTGCTACGCCAAAACAATCCGGCTTTCTCAGGAGGCCGAACCTGAAATCTACGCGGCCTCGAACCGCTTCGCCACGGTTTTGGAAAATGTCGTACTGCGCGATGACCGCACACCGGATTTCGACGATGGAACGCTGACCGAGAACGCGCGTTCGGCATACCCGTTGGAAGCCATCACCAACGCCAGCTCAAAAGGTACCGCGGGCCACCCAAAGAGCATAGTAATGCTCACTGCCGACGCCTTCGGCGTCATGCCACCGATCGCCAAACTTACACCGGCGCAGGCCATGTATCACTTCCTGTCCGGCTACACCGCCAAGGTCGCCGGCACCGAAAAGGGCATGGGCAATGAGCCTCAGGCAACCTTCTCGACCTGCTTCGGCGCACCTTTCATGCCGCGTCACCCAAGCGTCTACGGAAATCTGCTGCGCGAGCTTATCGCCAAGCACGGCGTCGACTGCTGGTTGGTCAACACGGGCTGGACCGGCGGCAAGTATGGAGTTGGTCACCGCATGCCAATCAAGGCGACGCGTGCGCTGCTGAATGCCGCTCTTTCAGGATCTCTTGCCAATGCCGAAATGCGCTTCGATGAGCTTTTCGGCTTCCAGGTGCCCAGGGCGCTCGACGATGTCGATCCTAAGATCCTCACGCCTCGACAGACTTGGGCCGACCCGGCCGAGTATGACCGCACGGCGCAAAAGTTGGCCCAGATGTTTATCGCCAACTTCGAGAAGTTCGCCGAGCACGTTGACGATGAAGTCATGGCCGCCGGCCCATCGAACGGATCTCGAGTCGCAGCTGAATAAACTCAGCCTGCGGCCTCAACTAACAACCCAATAAAGAACACGCGCAGCTGTCCGGCTGCGCGTGTTCTTTATTGGCGCACGTTTGGTTAAAGCGCACAGCAGGGGGGCGGTTTTCCCTCGCCGCTCGGCATAGAGTGGAAGCGGTCAGGGTTTTATAACGAGCCGGTACGCTGTCAAGAACCCGCTGCCTTGCCAACGGTATCGAGCGATTGCAGCGGAATCACCTTGAAGATGAGACCTCAAAGTCAATTGCGCGACTAACATTGGTCACGAACAAGCTGAATGCCAATTGATCCTTCCTTCCTTCATTCAATATCGGACATAAAAAAACCAGCACCAAATCTTCGGCGCTGGTTAAATCAATGTTCAGATAGCGGCGGCGGTGGCAAAATACCCGCCATGGTGCCCCCCTCACCTATGCACGGCTGCGTGCGCGCACTACCCGAGGGAAGTCATCGGAGGACTCCGAGTAGCGGCCGAAATCCGATTGTTCGGTTCCAGCCTGTGCCGGTTGCCGCTGCGGCTCATTCGCGAACCAGTCCTGTTGGTTTGGCTTGGGTGCGGCAGCTGCAGGTGATGCCTGCTGCGACTGCGGTGCCGTCTGTGCCGATGCCGGCATTTGCGCACTCCGCCGATCTGGCACCGGTTCCTTGAGCGCCGCAACGCGGGGTGCTGCTCCGGTGAACCAAGCTTCAATGAGATCAAGTTCTGTGGCTGAAAGCTGCAGTCCCTGGCCCTTGCAACGAGCAACAACGAAGTTGCGGAAACGGCTTGCAAAGAGATTGGACGACGCGCCCTGCTCGAACCAGGGATCGGCCTCGCTAACGACTTCCAGAATAAACCTGGCGTCGTCCTTGCGCACATCGACGCCCAACGCCTTTGCGCGTTCACAGATATTGACCAGCGTTTGCGTGCCAGTAAGGCCGTTGCTGTTGATCTCCTCGGCCATGACATCAAACAGAACGCGATACTCCGGCGGCGAGATCGGCGGCGCCTGACAGGTCTCGTGGATACGAGCAATCGATTTTTGAATAGCGCTGGCATGATCGGATGGCTGTGGCGCACGTTGCTGTGGCGCGGCCGGCTGTGACGCCGGTTGCTGCGATGGCATCGGCTCAGCGCTCTGCGGCGGTCCGACTTCGCGTGCCTGTGAGGACTGGGATTGCGTGGGTTGGGGCTGCGGCGCGGCAACCGGGTGTGCTGGTGCGATCGCGGTTGGTGATGGTTGCGCATAGCGGGTTTCCAGCTGCGGCGCAGGCGCAACTGGACGATGTGCGGGCTCAGCCGCTCGGGGCGCGGGTTGTGGCTGGGCGGTGGCGGCCGGGCTTGGAGCTGTTTCCAATGCTGCCGCCACGGCAGGCGTTTCTTGTGGTGCAGGCTGCTCATGGCGTGCGGTGGTGGGCCCAAATGGTCCAGGCGCATTGAGGGTCGAAAGCCCAGGCTCGGTGCGGCGCTCCGGTAATGACGGCTGCGGATCCATCGGAGTATCGCCCGAGTATTTATGCTGACGCTGCACTGGTGGTGCCGGTACGGCTTCGCCCATGGGGGCACGCTCGGCAGGGACCAAAGGCTCGGGACGAACTTCACTGAAGCTCGTCGCAAGGTGCTCGACTTGAGCGCGCGAAGGTTGTGCCTCACGCTTTTCAGTTTTTAGGTCCAACGGAGTGGCTTGCCGGGTGGTGTCCAAAACATAATGCGGCGCGTGTTCGGTCACGTCGATGCCGTCGGGAAGCTCCTTGACCAGAAGGTCTCTAAAGCTGCCGGCGCCGCCCCAGGCTGTCCCGACCGTGCGCTCGTGGCCAAGAGTGCGAACCGCACGATCTGCGAGAACTTCGAGCAGTAGAGGCTGGCTGCCGGCACGGACATGGCTAACAACGTCGGCAATGACCGCCCTGCGGGCTTCGGCCAGTGCCGCCGGGCTTGGCAGGCCCTTGCGCGCCGACTGCTCATCAGTACGGGCGCCTGTGCCACGGCCGTCGACCAAGGCGGCGATCAGGTCGTCCTCACGAATCTCACCGTCGCTGATCGCGGTATAGGGGGCCGCTGTGTAATCGTTGGAATAGATCACAGTGCGGCGTGCGTGCTGGCGCAGGCGGTGCAGCACCGGCGTGAAGTCGGCGTCACCGGACAAGATAATGAATTCATCGAAGTAGGTGTCGTGCAGCAGGTAGTCGCGAACGTCCATCACCATTCGGATGTCGGCCGAGTTCTTCAATTGCGCGGTTAGTGGCGGGCAGTCGATTACTTCAAAACCGGCACGGAGGTAGTGGTGACGTACGAACGGGAATGAGTTCATGTCGGTGGAGTTGTCGTGCGTGTTGCGGCGTGGGACCGGGTTGCCATAGCACCGGTTCATGACGATCCGGCGGGGCATCGTGATCGCAGGCCCGTTGGTAGGCGTGATGAGCCGACCCGAGGCAATCTCCGTCAGCCACAATCCTGCGTCCTTGGCGAAGCGCTTTGCTGCCTCTTCGTTCCTCCGTTTGAGCGACAAGTAGATGTTGTCGTAGTCGACGAACACCGTACTCAGCAAAGATCCTTCGGACACCCGGCTCATAAGTAATACCCCCGCTCGCGCTGCACGTGTAAAATCCACCCCACCAGCTCTCAACTGCGGATATGCGGAAAATGCCGGGCCCGCTTAAGCCGCCGACAGAGAATCGCACCCGAGAGCAAGAATCTTGACGAGGAGTCTTGATTGAGTCGGTCAGTGGCCACAAGAAGCACTGAGCAACGCCTAGAAGGCGATTGGTGACCTCAAAAAATACGACTGTTATTCAGTAGCTTGATAGCCAAAACGGAAGGCAGAAACCGGTGGAAAAGTTGCCAGGTCGGTATTCGTTGCCTATGCGCACCCTGGCTCGAACACCGGCGGTCCCAGTTCAAAGGCTTCAAATACAAAGCCGGGTGCCACCGAGCAGCCGACCAGCGTGTAACTGCCCAGACTTCGGGCCTGTTGCCAGTGGTGAGCCGGTACGACCGCCTGAGGGCGCTCTCCGGCGGCAAGATCATTGCCAAGTTTGACTCGTTTCAAGCCTCCCTCCGTCGCGGCAATGCCAAGTTCCAGCGCTGCCCCGCTGTACCAGTGCCAGACCTCGGCCGCGTCGATTCTGTGCCAGCGCGAGATTTGACCGCCCTTAAGAAGGAAGTATATCGCCGTCGAAGCAGCACGCCCCCCGTCGGTCACGGCGGAAGCGTCTCGGAAGGTCTCGCGAAAGAAGCCGCCTTCAGGATGAGGTGCGAGCTCCAAGAGCTCGATGATCTCATCGCCGGAGAGCTGGTTCGTCATAATAACACCTTGGCCTCCCGCCACTTCGATTATGCGTTGTCTTTACGCGTGCGCATTTCCGAAAAGACCTGCCAATCGGCGGCGTCGGCCATCCCGAGTGCCGCCTTTACGTCGCGCTCGCCTGCGCGTATGAACGGATTCGTCGCAAGTTCCTTGGCCAGTGTTGTTGGCAGCGTTGGTTTGCCCTGCCCGCGTAGCGCCTCGACTTCAGCCGTGCGCGCCTTGAGCGCGGCGTTGTCCGGCTCGATCGTCAGTGCGAACTGGGCATTCGCCAGCGTGTATTCGTGTCCGGCATAGATTGTCGTATCCGCAGGTAGCGCTCGCAGCTTCGACAGCGAGTGCCACATCATCTCGTGGCTACCTTCGAATACGCGTCCGCATCCCATTGCAAACATCGTATCTCCAACGAACGCAACCTTCGCTTCGGGAATGTAATACGAGATGTGACCCAATGTGTGGCCCGGTGTTTCCAGGACCTGAACTTCGGTATTGCCAAATCGAAATGTGTCGCCGTCACCGATTTGCCGGTCGAGGGTCGGGATCTTTGCTGCGTCTCCGCGCGGACCAATGATTTCGCAGCCGGTCTCGGATTTAAGGGCGGCATTGCCCTCGGTGTGGTCATGGTGGTGATGCGTGGTGAATATGTGGGTGAGCCGCCACCCCTTTTCGACAAGAGCGCTCTTAACTGCTTTCGCTTCCGGAGCGTCGATCGATGCCGTCATTCCGGATTCGGAATCGTGAATCAAGACGCCGTAGTTGTCGCTGCGGGCGGGGAACTGATGGATCTCGAGCGCCATGACGTACTCCGAATGCTGTTAAGCTGCACCTGGTGATCGCTAGCCGGGAAGGCCGGGTGGCGTCAAGCCGAACACCAAGGCGTGCAAAAACCTACCGCTTGCACATTCTGGCACGCGCCGCGAAGATCACCCCCTGTAATATGCCTGAATCCTGCTCGAAGAGATCCCGCGTGCGCCACGATTATGCACATTGATGTCGCAGACCTCCAAGAATTCTACGCGACCCCGCTAGGCGCCGTCGTTCGCCGGCTGGTTATGGGCCGGCTGCAGTCTCGTTGGCGTAAGCCCACTAGAGGGGTTATTATTGGTCTTGGTTATGCCGTCCCCTATTTGGGCGCCTTTCGCAATGATGCCGTGCGCTGTGGCGCCTTCATGCCCTCCCGGCAGGGGGCGCTGGTGTGGCCGCGCGAGGGGTTTAAGCAGTCAGTTCTGATTGATGAGGAGCAATTGCCGCTTCCCGATAATTCTGTCGACCGAATGCTGGTCGTGCATGGACTTGAAACAGCCGAACGCGTGCAGTCCATGTTGCGGGAGATTTGGCGCACGCTGACGCCCGAGGGGCGGTTGATGATGGTTGTGCCGAACCGCCGCGGCATCTGGGCAAGAACGGAGCGCACGCCGTTCGGGTTTGGCCGGCCATATAGCCGCGTGCAGCTCGAAGGCATGCTGAAAGACGCCATGTTCGCACCGATCGAGTGGTCTGAGGCGCTTTATGTTCCTCCGTTCAGCCGCGACATGCTGCTGCGTTCTGCCGTGGCCTGGGAGCGTATCGGAGCGCGTCTAATGTCTGGCTTCGCCGGCGTTATCATCGTCGAGGCGGCCAAAGAGCTGATCGCGCCGATTTCAAAGCCCAATAAGGGCGCCGTCCTGCCAGAGTTAATAACCGTTCCAAACCCCGCGGTCCGCCTTGCCACCAGGCAACGGCGTGACCGCAACGGCGCGGCGCCTTCCTAGATGTCTCGCGTCGGGGCCCGGTGGCGGAGTTTAAACACGGCCTTTTCGCCAAACAGGTTCTGCAGGCTCAGTGACCGCTCTATGGGAAGCCGCCGACCGGAGCTGTTGAACGCCACCGCTTCTTCGACGACCGTGTCCAGGTGTTCGCACAGCTCCACAAAGTCGCGGATCGTGCACAGATGCGAATCCGGACTCGCGTACCAGGGTTCAGGAAGATTGGGCGTGCTTGGCATGCGGCCCCATAACAGCAAGTCGGTCCGGATTCGCCAGTGGCCGAAGTTTGGGAATGAAACGATTGCCCGCCGGCCGATTCGCAACAGGTTTTCCAGCACCTCGCGTGGCCGCAACGTTGCCTGGATGGTCAACGACAGAATCGCGTAATCGAAGGCTTGGTCGGGGTAGTCGGCGAGGTCTTCGTCGGCGTCACCTTGGATGACAGAGAGGCCCCTTGCGACGCAGGCGTTGACGCGCTCACGCGACAGCTCGACACCACGTGCGTCAACTGCCTTGGTGTCGGCCAGCAACTGCAAAAGCTCGCCATCGCCACAACCGACGTCGAGAACACGGCTGCCCGGAGCAACCATTTCGGCAATCAGCAGATGGTCGACGCGGGTGGCGTGGAGTGTCTTGGGCTTATCCAGCATCAATCCTCCTGATCGAGCGTCGGTAGACCGCGTTTGGCCGCGCAAGACTCGATAAAGCCGCGGATGGTCGCGAAGAACTCCGGTTCATCGAGAAGAAACGCGTCGTGCCCGGCGTTGCTTTCGATTTCCACAAAGGAAACATTGGCGGCGACGGCGTTGAGCGCCTGTACGATCTCGCGGCTTTCCCGTGTCGGATAGAGCCAATCGGAAGTGAACGAGACGACGCAAAACCGTGTGCGGGTTCCGCGAAAAGCATTGGCAAGAACGTCTCCGTTTTCCGCGGCAAGGTCGAAGTAGTCCATCGCACGCGTAATGTAGAGGTAGCTGTTCGGATCGAAACGGTCGACAAACGTCGAGCCTTGATGCCGCAGATAGCTTTCGACCTGGAAGTCCGCGTCGAATGTGAACGTTAGGTCGCTGCGGTTCTGCAAATTGCGGCCGAATTTTTCATGCAGCGCGTCCTCCGACAGATAGGTGATGTGGGCCGCCATCCGCGCCACGGCAAGCCCGTTTCGCGGCACCACGCCGTGAGCGTGATAATCTCCGCGCTGCCAGTTGGGATCCGCCATCACAGCCTGCCGGCCAACTTCGTGAAAGGCGATGTTCTGAGAGGAGTGCCAGGCCGCCGTGGCGATTGGCAGCGCGGCGAACACCCGGTCCTTATAGCGCGAGGCCCATTCAAGGACTTGCATCCCGCCCATCGAACCGCCTAGGACGGCAAACAGCTGGTAAATCCCGAGATGGTCGATCAGCCGGTGCTGTGCGGCCACCATGTCGCCGATGGTAATCACCGGGAACTTCAAACCATACGGCGCGCCGGTCTCCGGATTGATCGAAGCCGGACCGGTCGAGCCCAAGCAGCCACCAAGGATGTTTGGGCAAATCACGAAGTAACGGTCCGTATCAATCGGCTTGCCGGGGCCGACGAGTTCCGACCACCAGCCGACTTTTTCCGTTAGCGGGTGGCGGTTCGCAACGTGCTGGTCACCCGTCAAGGCGTGGCAGATGAGGATTGCGTTCGTTTTAGCCGCGTTGAGTGAACCGTAGGTGTTGTAGGCAATCGTGAAGGGCCCGAGAGTCTTGCCGCTGTCCAGGTGGAGCGGTTCGTCGGCTGGAAACGCGACGGTTGCCTGGTTTAGTCCAACGCCAATATCGGCGATGTCATCGTGGTGAGCGGAAGAATTGATTGCCATCATCTAAAAAAGCACGACCTTTGACTTTAGGCCGGCTGATGCCCTGACGGGCGGCACGGCCTCTTTAGCGAGTTCTTTAACGTGGCTGCAAGCCGGCCGGCCAAATCACCACGGAACCAGACATGTGATAGGATTAGTGCGGGTTAGCGTCAAGTATCGAACGGCCTGCGACAACACGGGACATAAGAACGAACACCCCCTCAACTTTCTCGATGTGGTAACTTTTCTTTGCGTTAACAGGTAACGCGCCGTATTTCTCCGGGCATAAACCTTGGTTCCTGACAAAAAAGCACGGACATGGCCACACCCCGTCCAATTCCTGGCATTCTTGATATCGCACCCTACGTCCCAGGCGAAAGCGGTGCCGGTGAGATACGCAAGCTGATCAAGCTCTCATCCAATGAGACACCACTCGGCCCAAGCCCCGCCGCCGTCGCTGCCTTCAACGACGTTGCCGGCACTCTGGCTCGCTATCCCGATGGATCGGCGACTGACTTGCGCCAGGCCATCGCCGAAGTGCATCGCCTGGATGCGCATCGGATCGTCTGCGGTGCAGGCTCGGATGAACTGTTGAGCTTACTGGCGCAGGCTTACATCGGCGCGGCCGACGAAGGTGTACTGACCGAGCACGGATTTCTCGTCTACCCGATCGCGATTCTCGCCAACGGCGGCATTCCCGTGGTGGCACCGGAGCGCGCATTGCACGCCGATGTTGACGCTATTCTGGAGCGGATCACCAGTAAGACGCGCATCGTCTTTCTGGCCAATCCGAACAATCCGACCGGCACCTATATTCCAGACAGCGAGGTCCGTCGGCTCCGCCGCGAATTGCGCGAAGATGTGCTTTTGGTCCTCGATGGCGCCTATGCCGAGTACGTCCATGAAGCAGACTACGATGAGGGCGCAGATCTTGTCGCGTCGACCGACAACACGGTCATGACCCGGACTTTCTCCAAGATCTACGGGCTGGCTGGTTTGCGCCTTGGGTGGGCCTACTGCCCGGATAACGTCGCCGACGTGCTGAACCGAATCCGCGGGCCGTTCAATGTCTCGGCCTCAGCGATTGCCGCTGGTGTAGCAGCCGTCCGAGATGTTGCGCACACCAGGCGAGCAATAGAGCACAATGACCTCTGGCTGCCCTGGTTGAGCGATGAGCTGCAAAAGCTTGGGCTCACCGTGACGCCGAGCGTCGCCAACTTCCTGCTGGTCCATTTTCCCGATGCCGGAGC
This sequence comes from Filomicrobium sp., assembly GCA_030665765.1. GTDB lineage: Bacteria > Pseudomonadota > Alphaproteobacteria > Rhizobiales > Hyphomicrobiaceae > Filomicrobium. The sequence continues at coordinate 1,584 of DAOUZE010000039.1, read as the reverse complement.
GCTGACAGCCGCCGACGTCAATGATGCTCTCAAGCAACGTGGGATTTACCTGCGACGGGTCGAAGCCTATGGCTTGCCAAACGCGTTGCGCATCACGATCGGGACAGCCGATGAGAACCAAGCAGTGATTGCGGCCATGAAAGAAATCCTGTCTGATTCCGATCAGGGAGCGGCGGCCGAATGAGCGATGGCCGATTTGAAAAAATCGCGCTGATCGGCGTGGGTCTTATTGGCTCGTCGATTGCGCATGCCGCCCGCCGAGTTGGGCTCGCCGATCGCATCGTCGGCTCGGCGCGAACTGAAACAACGGTTCAGAAGGCCCTGCAACTCGGTGTCATCGACGAAGGGTTCGCCAGTCCCGCGGAAGCCGCAAACGGCGCCGATCTGGTCATGCTCTGTGCCCCCGTTGGCATCTGTGGTGCGATTGCCGCCGAGATCAACGCCGCCAACGCTTTTCGCGATGGCGCCATCCTTACCGACGTCGGTTCGGTCAAGGCAGCGATCGTCGACGATGTCGCTCCGCACGTGCCCGCAGGTGTGCATTTCGTGCCGGGGCATCCGATCGCCGGAACCGAACAGTCTGGCCCCGAATCAGGCTTCGCGGAACTTTTTGACAACCGCTGGTGCATCCTCACACCGCCCACGGGTTGTGACCCCGCTGCCGTGAGCCAACTCAAGGTTTTTTGGGAGAAGCTTGGCTGTTTCGTGCAAACGATGAGTCCTGAGCACCACGACCTGGTGCTCGCCATCACGAGTCATGTGCCACATCTCATCGCCTTCAACATCGTCAATACCGCGGCCCATCTAGAACGCGTCACCGACCAAGAAGTGATCAAATTCTCCGCCGGAGGTTTTCGCGACTTCACCCGCATCGCCGCCTCCGACCCGACCATGTGGCGTGACGTTTTCCTAAACAACAAGGAGGCCGTCCTTGAGATGTTGGGTCGCTTTTCCGAGGACTTGACCGCTTTACAGCGGGCCATCCGCTTTGGTGACGGCGACACACTTTATCGGCTATTTTCCGACGCCAGAATGTTGCGACGAGGTATTGTGGAAGCCGGCCAGGACACCGATGCTCCCGACTTCGGACGCCGTGTAACTGGAGCTAGTGAGCCAAACACGGACGAATAGCCACCCACCGCGTCGTAGCGGACAACCACCTTCGGAAATCATGGCTCGCGAAAGCACACACGATCTTTGGGTCTTTGGCTACGGGTCGCTGATGTGGCGCCCGGGGTTCCCCCATGAGGAGATTGTTAGGGCGCGCGTAGACGGCTACTCGCGGTCGTTTTGCGTCTATTCCGTCCACCATCGTGGCGTCGAGGGACGCCCCGGCCTGGTTCTGGGGCTCGATCGTGGCGGCTCCTGTAGCGGCATGGCCTATCATGTGGCTGCGGCGAACGCCGGCTCAACGCTGAAGTACCTGCGAGAACGCGAGCAGGTTAATGGCGTTTATCGCGAAACCCATCTCAATATATCCCTCCTCGAGGGCGAACGGCGCCAGGTCTTTGGGCTGACCTACGTAGTGGAGCGGGCCCACCCAAGCTACGTTTCGCATCTCCCAATCAGCGCACAGGCCAGGCT
>DAOUZE010000329.1 GCA_030665765.1 Filomicrobium sp. | reverse complement strand
CCGGCATGAAGATACCATCGCGCGGTTGGCGCGACTTGATGAGATCACATTTTCTGATGCGGCACCTAAGGGCGCAGCGTTGATCGTCACCGGCGAGACGACAGCGGCAATCCCCCTAGAGGGCGTGATCGATATGGAGGCGGAGAAAGTACGCCTTGCCCGTGAGGTTGAAGAGACCAAGGAATTGCTGGCCAAGGAGAAGGCGAAGCTCGACAACCCGCAGTTTGTCGCCAAGGCGAAATCGGATGCGGTTGAGACCGCAAGAGAGCGTGTTAATGAATTTGCGGGCCGGATTGCACGGCTATCGGTAGCCTTGACGCGTCTTGGATGAGGCGCAGTGGGGTCTTTCTCGCGCATCGCTTGGAATTTTTGTTTGTCGTTTTTGCTCAGTGTTTGAATTGCGTATTTTCAGAGATAATGAATGGGCATTGACTGCAATGAGACGAAGCGTTTGATGGGCGCCAGGCTTTCGAACTAGCGTTCGATGCCATTCCCTTTGTTAGCGAATTCCCGCAGGTTTTCAGTCATTCCATTGCAATGTTGGATACTTTTTTTGCCGTTTTTCAACTTGTGCTGTTCGTGCGTGAACTTTGCTGCCGAGGGCCCCGTTGCCAGACAAACGTAGCAATCGGCCGGGACTAAACAGGCTCAATCTGACCTGCTCGCTATGCACAGGTGGATGAAGAACGAAAACGCTCTGGACCTTAAGACGTCGTTCTCGATCTCCAACAGCGTTCTGGATTTGAACTCGCGGGGTATGGTGCGCTGTCGTATTCAGCGACCGAACTCGTTTCATGTCGAAGTTGTTTCTGGGGGGAAGCGCGAACTCTTCGCTACGGATGAAAACGACTGACGATCTATCGCCCGCAGATGAAGGTCTACGCGCAGCTGTTTGCTGAAGATTCCATTCTTGGGACGATATTCAAGGCGATTGGAGGTCTGACACTGCAGGCGAAGCTGATCGAGTTGTTCTGGACTGTCGACTATCTGTCGATCGGCGCAGAGGATGTAAAGGTGGCGGCTGGCGGCAGCACGCAGTTCAGAGGCAAGACGTGCCGCAAGTACCAAATCGTTCGAGCTCTGGAGGCGTGGGACGTGTGGATCGCGCAAGGAGACACACCGTATCTGTGCGGCCTGATCAGTCGCACGAAGGACCAGTCCGCCTCCACGGTTGAATCGAACGAACTAGCCTGGACATTGAAGCCGTCGTTCAATGGCGACGACTTTGCATTTAAGCCGCCTGCCAATGCTCGAAAAGTATCGATGTCGGGTCTCGAGTAGTGAGATTTTGGAATTCGCCTGGTGTGGGCCGTGAACCGACAATGATCAAGCCTTACCTCTCTGTATACGAGAATTCCCCCAAGCAAAAATTACCGGTTTGAGCGGCGATCAGATTGACCTGAGTATAAGTCGATGACGCGTGCTGGCGGTCGCCGATTGTCGGCTGCTAACCGGCATTTCGCCGGTGCTATTTCCCATCGTCTTCTCAGAGACGTACCTAGTAAAAACTGTTGTGCGAGACATTTAACCGTTAGCGTATCGTTACACAACGTGAAGGGACGGAGCCTTTTTTCCGACCAGTATTTTGATATGCTTTTTTGAAGGGCACGATAAAAGGGAGCGAAGCCGAAAGAGGGACCGTTGGGGGTGATTTTTCGGCCTCGCTGCGCTGCCTGACGGATCGGGGGAAGACCCGTGTATTTGGGGGGCGGCAGCACGTCGTCTCTCTTCGAGAAAGTGTCTTTTGGATAGCACACAATCAAGTCTTTTGTTCAAATAATGTTTCAAATGATTGCAGATCTGTGCACAACCTCCCCGCACGAAATCTATGCGAATGGTTTTCGCAATTAATTCTATGGGCGGCAATTTCGGCGCAGGCTCTTGACGTGGCTTTCGCGTTGAGCCGTCCGCGCGGATGAGCCGCCGACGAGCTCCCGTTATTTTTCATATGCGGTTCATTCAGAAACTCACTCATCTGAATTTCAAATGGCGCACTAAAATGTTTTGCCGTGCCGATTATGATCCAGAAGCCGCTTCGCAGTAATAACGCTTGATGTGAGAGAGGCGATACTGCCTTCTTGCAAGTCCAATGGCGTATGAAGAGGTTTCCAGTATGATGGAAGCGATCTTCCCAGAAACCGGACAGAACGGCGTCTTCCGCGGCGGCAAAAACGATGTGGCCGAGGGCGGTGTATGCGTGCCGGCCTCCACCCGCTGGCCGGGCGTTATTGAGCCGAGCCAGGCTGTCGGCGATATCATACATGTCACTGAACTGTTCAACTCCTTCGCTCGGATTGCCGGGTGTTTTGACCAGATTCCGCGAGACCGCGTCATCGACGGCATCGACCAAACGGCGGAGTTTCTCAATGGCGATACGCATAGCCGCCTGGACTACGTGCACATCGATAAAGGCTCGGCGCTCGGTGCGAACGTGAAACAGCAGTTCAAGCGGTTGCTGCCGACGAGCCCGGGAGCGCTGGCCGGCGCGGAATTCTTCGATCTCTACAAGGATCCACGTGAGGAGCATCCGCTGATGGCCGAGTTCTTGCGGGCCTGGGCGCAGTTCGACGCGATCAAGGCGCGCGGCGATGCGCAGATCGCGATGTACCCGCATAAGCCGGTGGCGCGTGGCGAGTCCTATGCGGGGGCTACCCGGCTCACGCAGTAGGCACAGGTGAGTTCACGCCCCGGTCCACCTTGTGCGGAACGGGGTCTTTTTTTCGGCTCGTACCGGCCTGCGATGTGGTGCTATCGTTTCTAGTCTGGCGCGATTTGGAATTAGGAATTTTGGCGGTGAAGAAGATGCGACACAAACCCACCAGGCGCACCGTCATCAAGTCCGTCGCCGCAGCCGGAGCTGCGATAAGCCTATTTCAATCGAACCATTCAGTTTTTGCGCAAGCCGTTCCTGGCTCGAAGAAACTTCCGCTCAAAATTGCAGGCTACAAGTTTAACCGGCTGGCTGCGTTGGTTGATGGGCGAGTCGGCGTCGAGGGATGTGATGTCCGCTTTGATACGGCGGCGATCGGTGAGATGAACTCCGAAGCGTTTAGTGGTTTGCAGACCTGGGATGTGACGGAAATCGGCCTTCATCCCTTCATGCTCGCTTATGCCAACGAAGGCTTTCGCGACTACACGCTACTGCCGATCTTTCCGTTGCGCATGTTTCGCCACAGGAGTGTGTTCATCCGCAATGATCGTGGCATCACGAAACCCAATGACTTGCGGGGAAGGACGATCGCCACACCCGGCTACTCATCAACCTCGCTGACTTGGATCCGTGGCATCTTCCAGGACGAGTACGGCCTCTCTCCCAAGGCTGTTCAGTGGATCGTGGCGCGAAAGGATTCGTCGGCCAAGGACGCTGGCAAGGTTTCCGAACAGGAAAACGTCTTCCCTGACGGTGTGCCGATCAAGATGGGCCCCGAGGGAATGGACGAGTCCGATCTGATTGAGTCCGGGCTGGTCGACGCGCTGTTTCATGCCGCCGAACCGCGTGCCTATATCCAGAGACACCCAAAGGTCGTGAGGCTGTTCCCGGATTATCGATCGGTCGAACAAGCCTATTTCGCAAAGACGGGTATCTTCCCGATCATGCATGCGGTTGCGATCAAGCAACGAACGGCGCAAGACAACCCCTGGCTCGTTCGGGCGGTGTTCGATGCCTACTCTCAGGCCAGGCTGTTGAACTATGAGTACATGGCCAAGTCCGCGTGGATTTACGAGACGTTGCCATGGTACGCGCAGGAGTTCGAGGAGACTCGGGCGTTGATGGGCGAAAACTACGACTCTTACGGAATCGCGGCGAACCGAAAAACGCTGCAAGCGTTGTTGCGATACTCGAGTCAGCAGGGACTTGCCAAGCGCCAGCCAACAATCGACGAGCTGTTTCACCCAGCAAGCCTCAGCTTTGTCGAAAAGGACCCGTGAAGTTTTTGAATAGCCTTGGGCAATTGCGGCGACTCTAGCTTCAGGGCCGATCCACAAGGAGGGAGTGCTTGGGGTCATTGAGGCGGCGGCGTGAATCAGCGGTGTGAAACCCTGCCAAAGAGGCGGAGGCAGAATGGAACCAATCCAATGCAACCTGTTGGAGATGCAATCGTCGCGGCGTGAAGCAGAGGTCAGCGAGCCTGTGCTAACTG
>DAOUZE010000506.1 GCA_030665765.1 Filomicrobium sp. | reverse complement strand
GAGAACTCGACCTTAGCCGCTGCATAGGCAAGGGGAATCGTGAGCGCTGCAACAATCAGCAGGGTGATCCGCGGAAAGCGTTGTGCCAGCAATCCGAGCTTTTCCAGACCAAATCCAGTCGTCATCAGATCAACCTTTGGGGGACGTCGCCCGTTTTTTTGTCGCAAACCAGCGAAGCTGATCCGAAGGCCAAGGGGCCCTGCTACCACTCTACTGTTAGACAAAGTCCCGTCGTCATCAGGTCACTGTCGAAAGTGACTATAGATGAATTCGCACGTTTCCGCCCGTGAACCCTGTAACCGAGGCCGAAGCTGTGCCGGGCTTCATATGGCTTGCCGCCAGCCTCATGCGCATCGTCTCGTAGGTCGGATCGCGCATGCCCGTGACAAGCCTACGCTTTATGCAAGGGTTGGGCTCTCGAGCTAGATAGAAACGAGGAAGCGGCAGGTCCGCGCGCATCCTTGCCGCTTGGCCTCGTGCGCGACTCGACCGCAGCCAATGCCCAGAGCCCAAAAATCTTGCAGTAATTGTCATAGCGGATAGCGCAGGTGCGGTTGAACACACCTGCGATCGCATCATCAGACCAGCCGCCGTCGGGCTGTTGCCGGCTGCAGAGAAAACGCACACCGGCGCGAACCGCCTCACTGTCGGCCATCTCGCTCTGAACCAGCCCCATCAACGCCCAGGCCGTCATGGCGACCTGCCCCTGAGTGCAGCTCACATAGGCACCTCGTTTGCAACTATCGATCGTTTCGCCCCAGCCGCCATCGGGCAGTTGGTGGGAAATCAGAAACTCCGCGGCACGCCGGATCGGTTCACTGTCGGCAGCCAGTCCCGCAGCGCGCAGACCCGAAATGGCGAACCAGGTTCCGTAGGTGAAGCAAATGCCCCAAGAGCCGATCCATGAACCGTCGACCCGCTGTCGCTTCAGCAGAAACCGGCGCCCCTTTTCAATCGCTCGCTCGATGCGTTCAGTGCGCGCGGACTCCAATTGCAGTTTGCTGTAGCGAGCAAGTGCCTGGATGCAGGCTGATGTGCACTCGACATACGAATGGTCCACCATAATGTCCGCAAAGACGAGGGACGGATTCAACGCTTCCATCCAGGGAAACGTGCGCGCCTTTTCGTAGGTCGGCCAACCGCCGTCAGCGTTCTGCCATCCCAAGATCAGATCGACAGCATCCATAAGGCGCTGCCCGTCGATCGGGTCTTGGACCCACGGCTGCAATGCCATCGCGCACTTCAAGCCTTCCGCCGTGCAGTCAGAAATCGGCCAACCGTGCTTGCGGTCCGAAAACGGCCAGCCGCCTTTGGAAGCATCGCGGTAATAGACCTCGCGTTTCGGAACTTCTTCGAGCACCTGGTTTCGCTCGATGTACCCATGGGCCTTCTCGACCATGGCTTGGACCACGTCCACGCGGTCCGTTGCACAAATAGCCTGCACTGCAAAGGCTGTGTCCCAAAGCCGGGAGGAGTTGTACCCCTGCATGTGCGTGCCGTGCGCGCCCTTCCAGAGGTACTCCGGCAGTTGCCGTCGGTGGGCGGCGACATGTGATCCACCGGGCTCGGCAAAGTGCCAGCAAAGCATGTTGAGGACTTTGTTGATCGGGCCAATGCAGATGTAGTTGGTGTTCTCGTCTTCCTGTCGGACTTGGTCCAGCACGAAGGCATTCGCGCGACTGCGCAACGTCTTGATGGCAACGGCCTCATAGCCGTTCAACAGCCAATTCAAGACGCGGTATGTGCGCGACAGTGGCGTGTAGACATCGCTCGGCGCACATTTCGTCTGCGTCGCCCCCCAATCGATATCGTCATAAGGCTCACAAAATATCTCCCGTCGAAGCTCGCGCAGGAGCGGAGACAACGGTGCCTGAGCCCGGTTGCCGTAGAGATAGCTCATGGGCAGATAGACCATACGGCTGTGACACCAAAAGCAGGACGGATGCACGGGCAGAGCTGCCGGCAGGAGCCACAGCTCGGGCGGCAGGGGCATCACGCCGTCGTAGTCGTAGAGATTGA
>DAOUZE010000209.1 GCA_030665765.1 Filomicrobium sp. | reverse complement strand
CGCAGGCACATGGGCGATCAGCTACTCAAGTCGAAAACCAGTCAGGTGATGACCAATAAACCGAAGTCCGTCACACCCGCAACTCTTGCTTCAGCCGCGCTGGAGATGATGAACGCCAGTCGTATTACCGCTCTGTTTGTTGTCGACAAGGGCAAGCCCGCCGGCATCGTGCATGTCCATGACATGCTGCGCGCAGGGGTTGTTTAGCCGCTTTTTGTTTTGACCCGCTGCGTGTCGAGGCTGATATCCAGCTGTCTATCAAAGTACGGGAAGTGGCCGCGGAAACCTGTCGCGAGCCGGTAAATAAGGGCGGCCAGCCAATAGGCCGACCGCCTCCACAACCCCTCATTTTCACAGCACTCAGTCGCCCTTGAACAGACTGCGGCATGGTCCATAGCCATCGGAGTATGGCGTTGCCTGCGCCGCGCTGAACGTGCCGCTAGCCGCCAGGCCGGCAATCAGAGCGATGACTGCAACCGTCTTGGAAATCGTTTTGATGATGTGAAGTCTCCTGTTGTTTTCGGGTCAGCATCTGAGCGATGCGCGGAGACTCTACCGGGCGTGAAGTGTTCCCCGTTACCCGGGGGCACAGGGTAGCTGCGGCGCTCGAATCGCGTTGCGGTCACACTAACGCCGATGGGGTATGTGAGATCGGCGCGCAAACAAACCAGGAGACTTACCATGATCAAGAAAACCCTGCTCATACTAATCGTCGCGATTCTCGCTTTTGCGGCTTACCTCGCGTTTCTACCGGGCCAGTATTCGGTTGAGCGATCGGCGACAATAGCAGCATCGCCAGAAGCTGTTTTCGCCCACGTCAACAACTTTAAGAAGTGGGAAGAGTGGTCACCCTGGGCGAAGCGGGATCCCAAAGCGAAAACAGCATACGAGGGTCCTGCAGAAGGCAAGGGATCGATCTTCAAATGGGACGGCAACGACGATGTGGGCAAAGGCAAAATGAGTATCGTTGAAAGCGATCCAACAGAGAAGATCGCCATTAAGCTGGAATTCGAACGGCCGATGAAAGGTGCGAGCGATGTCGGCTTCAAGTTTGAACAAGAAGGCGATGGTACCAAGGTCAGCTGGAGCCTTGAAGGGGAGCAGGGCTATGTCGAACGCGCGGTCATGCTAGTGATGGGTCTCAATATGGATGAGATGATCGGTAAGGAATACGAGACCGGTCTTGCCAGCTTGAAGCGGATCGTGGAGACGGAGCGGTCAGCCCCTGCAGTACCGGCCGAGCCGTCGGCACAAGCCGCACCAGATCAGGGCTAGTCCACCATCACAAGCAGAGCGCCGTCACAGGCGCCCAGCCGCAATTCGGGGCCCGTTCATGCAACAAGCTATGGTGGAGTTGCGCGTTTTTTGGGGGAAATGTTGCCCCAGCGCCATTTGCTTTTGCTCTATGACCGGCTACCTCTCTGCGAAACAGCGACAATCGGCACAGGCGCGGGCGGTTTTCGGGACTCCCTCCAACAATGCGTGAACTGAGCTTTGTGACGCCCACGGATCCCTCTTGGAAGAGGTGGCTAATCGGCGCGATCGAGGATGTTTCCGGCCGCCGCAAGATCCTGCCGCTGTACCGCCAGTGGCGCGCGGAATATGTCGGCGAATCTCCACATATGATGGGCGACGGTCTGAACCTGATCGACGTCAATTTGAAAATTCACTCGAAGGTACCGTGGCCGCCAAAGGTTCCCGATAATCTTGGGCTGGTTATGATCGCCAATCATCCCTTCGGAATCGGTGACGGTGTTGCGGCCCTAGCACTCGCAGAACACCTTGGTCGGCCCTACCGCGTACTGATCAACAACGACCTTTTGCGTGTGCCCGAGGTCCGCCCCTATGCGCTTCCGATCGATTTTTCCGACACGCGCGAGGCAATTGAGATGAATCTCCGCTCGCGGGCCGAAGCGCGTCGGTTACTGAAGGAGGGGGTAACGATCGTCATTTTCCCTGCCGGAGGTGTTGCCACCGCCGCAAATCCCTTCGGCAAGGCTGAAGAGTTGCCTTGGAAGACATTCATCGCGCGCCTGGTTCAGCTTGAAAAGGCCTCGGTCCTGCCGATCTTCTTCGAAGGACAAAACAGTGCCCTGTTTCACGCCGTTAGCCGCGTCTCGCTAACCCTGAGACTGTCGCTTCTGGTTTCTGAGTTCCGCAACATGCCGGGTTCGACGTTCAATGTTTACGTAGGCGGAGTGACACCGTTCGAACAACTCGTCGGAGTAAAAAACCGCTTGGAGTTAACCCGAGAGCTCTATCTGATGGTACATCGGCTTGATCCGGCGGCGGCCGGAAAAACCAACAAGGAATTAGAGCCGACGCCGCTCGATCATCGTCCGGCCTACCCTTGGGATTAAGCCGCGTGCTAGCCCTCCGCGACCACGGGAAGCCCGTTGTTCTGGCCCCATTCCGCCCAGCTGCCGTCATAAACGCTGACGTCTGGTTGGCCGATCGCCGCGAGCGCAAGCGCTAAGATGCTCGCCGTGACGCCGGAGCCGCATGTGGTCATCATCGGCGCCTTCGTGTCGACATCGGCGTTGGCGAAAGCTTCTTGGATCTCCGACTCAGATTTCATCGTGCCGTCTGGATTAATCAGCCTCGAGTAAGGTAGGTTTTTGGCTCCGGGCATGTGCCCCATGCGCAAACCAGGCCGAGGTTCGGCTTCCTCTCCTCGGAACCGCGCGACAGGGCGGGCGTCGACGATCTGCGTGCTACCCGATGCGACATAGCCTTTGACATCGTCAAGATCGGCAACCAACGCGGCGTTGAAGCGTGGCGTGAAATGAGTGCGCGCGCGTTGTCTGGCACGTCCATCTTCAAGCGCACGCCCTTCCGCCCTCCACTTGGGCAGCCCGCCATTCAAAACCACAACGTCATTGTGTCCCATGGCCCGGAACGTCCACCACGCACGCGCAGCCGAAAAGAGGCCTGCGGAGTCATAGATCACAACGCGCACGCCATCACCGATCCCCATCTCCTTCATGCGGCTCGCAAATTTGACGGTAGAGGGCAGCATGTGTGGCAGGTCGCTTGTTTCCTCGCAGAGTTCGTCGATATTGAAAAATTGGGCGCCGGGGATGTGTTCAGCGAGAAACTCCCGACCCGCATCCCGATTCATCGTCGGCAAATGCCAGGAGGCATCAAGTACGGCCAGATCTGGAGCCGACAGGTGGTTGGCTAGCCAAGCGGTCTCTACGATCGGTTCACGGCCCGTTATTGTCACTGTTCTTATCCTCCCAAAACTTTTATTCGAGGTCGGCGTTGATTTGAGATTGGTTCGTTGTTTCAAGAGGCGTTCGTCTCAGAGAAGACTGTCGGTAGCGCTGATTCGCTGCCTTCCATCCAGGCTGGTGTAGGCAGGCCCTTCTCGCGCAGGAATGCAGGGTTGAATAGCTTCGATTGATACCTCGTGCCGTAATCGCAAAGGATTGTCACTATCGTCTTACCGGGTCCGAGGTCCTGCGCAAGGCGGATCGCGCCAGCCACGTTGACACCCGACGATGGCCCCATGCAAAGCCCCTCCTCGCTGAGGAGTTGGAAGGTTTGTGCAACGGCCTCGGCATCGGGAATGCGGTAGGCCCGATCAACGACGACATCCACCAAATTGGCCGTGATCCGTCCCTGTCCGATGCCTTCGGTGATCGAGGAACCCTCGGACTTCAGTTCACCCGTCGTGTAGTAGCTATATAATGCAGCGCCAGGCGGATCCGCGATGCCTATTGTGACGCCTGGTTTTTTGGCCTTGAGTCCCATCGAAACGCCACCCAGCGTGCCGCCGGATCCGACCGCGCAAATGAAACCATCGACGCCGCCGTCTGTATCTATCCAGATTTCTTCAGCAGTCGTCTCTATGTGCGATTGCCGATTGGCAACGTTGTCGAACTGGTTGGCCCAGATGGCGCCGGCCGGTTCTGCGTCATTCAAGGCGGCCGCAAGCCGTGCCGAGTATTTTACGTAGTTGTTGGGATTACGGTAGGGCACAGCCGGAACCTCAACGAGCTGTGCGCCAAGCAGCCGCAAGGTGTCCTTCTTTTCTCGGCTTTGCGTCTCCGGAATCACGATCACCGACCGGTATCCGAGAGAATTCGCCAGGACAGTAAGGCCAATGCCCGTGTTTCCCGCAGTGCCTTCGACGATCGTCCCGCCGGGTCTCAAGGTCCCCTTCTCGACGGCGTCGGCGATGATGAACAGTGCCGCGCGGTCCTTCACCGACTGGCCCGGATTCATGAATTCAGCCTTACCGAGAATGGTGCAGCCCGTTATTTCTGAGGCGCGCTTTAACTTGATAAGCGGCGTCCTGCCGACGGCCTCGACCACACTATCCTTGATCTGCACGGGAAGCCTCCACAGTGGCGCTGAATGCCGGCTGTCATCCCGGCTAGGAGGCACTTAACCTAATCGCTGCTTATGCCGCCCGCAACATGGGGCCGTCGACGCTTTGTGGTTCCCTTCTGGGTCCGTCTTCACGGCGCGCAGCGGCTGCCTAGCAAAATCGTCCGTATTGAGACGTAACTTAACTGGCGATTAACCACGTGACCCTACCTTCGAATGTAAATCACAAGCCCGCAGGTGTTCAGAGAGCGGGAGTCTGACTGAGAGGGATCACATGGCGATGGATAATAAAATGAAGTCGTCAGTAGCATTCGTGGCCATGACGCTTGCTGCGATCTTCGCGACGTCGGCATCAGCAGCCGATCTCGGTGGATCGCTGAAGGAGAGCTATGTTGCACCGCTCCCGCGCGTGCACACGACGGTAGGTAGCTGCTATTTTCGCGCTGATGCCGGCTATTCGCTCTCTAGTGGTCCATCGGTCCATTGGGGCGTTTTCAATGAGGTTTTCCAAGGCGACGACAACACCAACGGCGTCATCGATGCGGACGAAATCAGCTATCGGTTTGCCGGCGACAACGTTCAGCAAGTCTCAATTGATAATACCTGGCTTGCCGAAGTCGGCGCTGGTTGCGGCTCCGGTCCGAGTGGTCTTCGTGCTGATGTCCTTTTCGGCTTCCGCGGAGATCGCGATATTACCGGCGTTTCACCGATCTACAACGGCACGCTAGAGGGTGAACCGGTCGGTACCCCTGGTCAGAACATCGACGATCCGCTGCACACTTCTCTTAAGAGCTACACGCTCATGTTTAACGCCTACTACGACCTTGGACAGTTTCGCGGCTTCGTGCCCTATGTGGGTGCAGGTATCGGCGCCGCCTATCACATCGTCGGTGAGGTTTACATCACGGAAAACCCCAATCCGATAAACCGGATCGAGGGTGACGAAACGCTGTCATTTGCTTGGTCGTTAGTGGCCGGCCTCGCCTATCAAGTCTCTGACCGCGCGATCCTCGACTTCGGTTATCGCTACATCAACATGGGCGATGCCAAATCGGGCAGGGTCGATAATGCCGGCTTCGTTAACCCGCAAGTTGATCTGGACAACATCGCCGCTCATGAGTTTAAGATTGGACTTCGCTACCACTTCGGCCAGAGCTCAAGCTGCTGCGAATACGCGGCTTTGAAGTAGGCAGCAGCGCTAATTAGCACGTAGCCACGAGAATGGATCAGGTTCGCATTTGCAGCTCGGTCCGTTTTTGTCTGGATGCCCAACACCTCAACCCCATTGATCTTCTTGAGCTACGACCGATATATGGGCGTCTCAGACGAGATGCTTGGCTTCGGAAGCCTCTCGTTCTTCAGCAAATCGGGTTGCGCCAGTCGCCCCTAAAGGTGGATGCATTGCGCGGCGCATCGTGATAAGCACGCCGCTTCGGCGACCCGGCCGCGGGCGTGGTGGAATTGGTAGACACGCCAGATTTAGGTTCTGGTGGCTTAGCTGTGGGGGTTCGAGTCCCTCCGCCCGCACCACTATTACTGCCCAGGCAAAAAGCGTCCGGCAACTGCCTGCCCCGGAGTAAGGCATGCCGCTAACGATCCGGCTAAAGACAATTGGAAGCTAACAAATAGCTCAACAGGTTGAGGCTAATGCAGATCAGGGAAGTCAATTCGCAGGGACTGAAACGCGAGCTCGAGGTGGTTGTTGCCTCTGGAGAGCTGAATGAACGGTTTCAGGACCGCCTTAATCAAATCAAAGACACCGTTCAGCTCAAAGGCTTCCGCAAGGGCAAGGTTCCCGTTAACCACATCAAGAAGATCTACGGCAAATCGGTCATGCTGGAGATCCTGAACGATGCCGTGAAGGAAACAAGCAGTAAGGCCATTGAAGAACGCAAGGAGCGACCAGCCCTCCAACCCGATATCGTTTTGCCTGAGGACCCCGAGAAGATTGACCGCATTCTCAATGGTCAAGACGACTTGGCCTACTCCATTTCCTTCGAGATCCTGCCCGATATTGAGCTGACCGACTTCGCCAAGTTGCAACTGGAACGGCTGGTCGTCGATGTCGGCGAAAAAGACCGCGACGAAGCGATTGAAAAGCTCATCGATAACAACCTGAACTACGAGGCCGAAGAGGGCCGCGCGGCGCAGGACAAGGACCAA
>DAOUZE010000487.1 GCA_030665765.1 Filomicrobium sp. | reverse complement strand
CCATGATGGCCCTAGACCAACCACACCTTGACGCCAAGACCGAATTGCTTGTAGTCCCCTTATTGCTAAACCGTGGTGATTTGGCTGGCCGGCTTGCAGCCACGCAAAACAACTCGCTAAAAGGCCGTGCGCTCCACTCCTCGACTATTTTCGAGGGGCCCGGCTTCCCTTCAGCCGGCCCTCTGACCGCGGCTACGCGGCCAGCAGACGACGAAAGGACGGCGCATGACCGCGAAACCTGAGTGTTCAGATGATCCCGTCGCCGACTGGGCGCCGGCAACACAACTTGTCCATGGCGGCACGTTGCGTTCGCAATTTGGTGAGACTTCGGAAGCGATCTTCCTAACCCAGGGCTACGTTTACGAAAGTGCTGAGCAGGCCGAGGCTCGCTTCAAGGATGAGGAGCCGGGCTACCAGTATTCGCGTTTCGCAAACCCGAGCCTATCGATGTTCGAAGAGCGTTTGCGCTTACTCGAAGGTGCTGAAGCCTGCCGCGCCACCGCCACGGGTATGGCCGCGGTTACGGCGGCGCTGATGTCTTATCTGTGTGCTGGTGACCATGTCGTCGCCGCCCGCGCATTGTTCGGCTCTTGCCGGTACGTCGTCGAAGATCTCGCCCCCCGCTTCGGTGTCGCCTCGACGCTGATCGATGGCACCGACATCGAGGCCTGGAAGGCCGCCGTCCAACCCAACACAAAGGCGTTCTTCTTCGAAACCCCCGCCAACCCAACCCTCGATCTGGTCGATATTGCCGCCGTCAGCGAAATCGCCGAGCAAGCTGGCGTGCTCGTGTTCGTGGACAATGTCTTCGCCACGCCGATGCTGCAGCGGCCGCTTGAGCACGGCGCCGACGTTGTAATCTATTCGGCCACCAAGCACATTGATGGCCAAGGGCGCTGTCTCGGCGGCGCCGTGCTGTGCCCCCAGAAATTCGTCGACGACTACCTGTCCGTATTTCTCCGCCAGACCGGCCCGACGATGAGTCCCTTCAACGCCTGGGTTTTGCTAAAGGGGCTGGAAACTTTGCCTATCCGCGTGAGGGCCCAATGCGACAACGCCCGACTGATCGCCGACCATTTGGGCCGCCACGCCGGTGTCGACCGCGTGCTGTTCCCAAGCCGCGATGATCACCCACAAGCGGAGCTGGCCAGCCGTCAGATGAGCGGTTGTGGTCAGATCGTGACATTCTCAGTGAAAGGCGGCAAGGAGAACGCTTTCCGGTTCCTCAATGCTCTTAGAATTGTCCGGATTTCCAACAATCTCGGAGACGCCAAGAGCCTCATCACCCATCCAGCGACAACAACTCACCAGCGGTTGAAGCCCGAAGCGCGAGCCGAACTTGGCATCACCGACGGAATGGTGCGCCTTTCCGTCGGCCTGGAAGATTCCAACGATCTGGTCCTCGATCTGGACCGGGCAATTTCGGCAGCTGTCTGAAAGGCTATATTCTCGTCCGCTTCCCTCAAAAACGATCACACACTAGTGTAGGTAGCGGCCTGAGCATCAATGAACCGCCTGCCCTGTGACGTGATAATTTTACCAACGACCAGTCAGCCAAACCATTATGATGTATGAATCCGTCACCAAGGGCATACGCGTTCGCGTCGAGCCCGAATACCTGGAGGACCAGTCTTCCCCGGATGAGGGGTACTTTTTCTGGTCCTACACCGTCGAGATATCCAACGACACCGAGATCGCCGTTGAGCTGAGATCGCGATTGTGGCAGATCACCGACGCGCAGGGTTATCGCGAGGAGGTGCGCGGCCCAGGTGTCGTCGGGCAAACCCCGCGCATCGAACCGGGAGAAACGTTTACCTATACATCAGGCTGTCCGCTACGGACGCCCTCGGGTATCATGGTCGGCAGCTATCAGATGGTCGATTCCGAAGGCCAGATGTTCGACGTCTCGATCCCTGCGTTTTCGCTCGATAGCCCGTTTTCAGTCCCAACAGTGAATTAGGTTTGCCAACAAGGGCCGGACCAATTGTGAGCCAGGATCCATCGAACTGTTCCCCAATTGAATTGCTCGATCATCTTGTCGCTTTCGATACGACGAGCCACAAGACGAACGTTTCACTAATTGAATTTGTTGCCGACTATCTTGCGAGTTTCGGCGTTGAAGTCCGCATGATTCCCAACCAAGCTGGCGACAAGATCAACCTGTGCGCAACGATTGGCCCGAAGGACGCCGAAGGCGGCATCGGCATTTCCGGGCATACCGATGTCGTGCCGGTCGATGGCCAGGAGTGGCAGACCGATCCGTTTCGGCTGAC
>DAOUZE010000476.1 GCA_030665765.1 Filomicrobium sp. | reverse complement strand
CCGCCCCAGCGCGTCGCCCACACCATCTTTTCGACTTCCTCTTCCACTGAAGAGGTGACCGCCGAGTTGCCGATGTTGGCGTTGATCTTGACCAGGAAGTTGCGGCCAATGGCCATCGGTTCCAACTCGGGATGATTGATGTTGGCTGGGATAATTGCCCGTCCGCGCGCCACTTCATCGCGCACGAATTCGGGCGTTATGAAAGCTGGGACCGCGGCACCGAAACTCTCTCCTTCGCTAATGGCGGCATTCGCCCGCTCCAGCATCTTCTGGCGCCCCAGGTTTTCCCGATGCGCGACGTAGATCATTTCCTTAGTGATGACGTCGGCCCGGGCGAATTCGAACTGCGTGACAAGATGCCCATTAAGGCCGCGCAACGGTAGCCGCTTGTTGGGAAAATCGCGGGCCAGCGCTTTGCCTGAAACGTTGCCGTTATCCTCGGGCTTGATCTCCCGGCCCCGGTATTCCTCAACGCCGCCGCGTTCTTTGATCCAGGCTTCGCGCAGCGCCGGAAGTCCCTTTTCGACGTCAATCACAGAATCCGATTCAGAGTATGGTCCGGACGTATCGTAGATATTGAAAGTCGGCTGCTCGGGATCGGTGAGCGAAATTTGTCTCAAAGGCACACGGATATCGGGATGGCCTTCAGGTGAAGAATAAACCTTGCGCGATGCCGCCAACGGTCCGGTGGTCACTTCGGGTGTGCGGAGGTCTTTATCGTGATGGTTCATTCTTTGTGTTCTCCCAAGTGGGTTATTGGGTAGGACCGCTAGACCGGCCCCGCCGACGACTAGGCTTAAAGAACTGCGTGAGCATTTGCTGTGAGAAATGCGCCAAGCGCGAAATAGACGGCGGCGGTAATCAGGACCGCCGGATGGTCAGGTTTGATCTTTTCGACAATCGACTGGGCGAACTCCGGCGAGAAAATCCGCACAATGCCGCCCAACACTCCAAGCCAGCCGAACAGGGTGATTATAACCCGCCAGTCGGCGACCCACAGGTTGTGCGTCTGAACGATTGCCAAGCTGCTAACTAGTAAAACCGCTCCCGCGAAAAAGATCAGAGGCTTATCTCTCGCGGCGGCCTTTGCAAATTCCAGAAACGTGTCTCGACGGAACACCATGAATGCGGCAATCGCCATGAACAGCGGCCCAATTAGCCCGGCGATAAATTGCGACGTGGTCATGTTTCAGCCGCCTCCGCTCTTCCCAGTGAGGCCGAGAAGTAAAAGCAGCGCGCCGAGTAAAATGGCGAACGACATGAAGGCATTGATGAATTGCGGTTTCATCAGCCTGTCGGAAAGATCCAAAAGTAGCTTTGGGTAAGCCAGCAAAGTCAAGCCCTCCAGCGCGGCAACCCAGCCCAAGAGGCTGATAAAACCGGCAAGCGGATCTGTCCAGTGATTGTGGACGAGGATCACCACCGCGCCAAGCGTGAAGGTGACGACACCGGCGACAAACGCCAGGCCTTGGCTCGTACGCAATTCTTGGAGAACTGCACCCCAGCGCGAACGGTCGATGATACCACCGGCCCCCACCGCCAGCATGTACGCGCCTAACGCGGTGGCGATGCAGAGTGTCAGTCCGTGTTCGGTGGCAATCATGACGCTCCGTCCCTCCGCCGGCATGATCCGGATCAGGTCTGAAGGGTACTCTGCCCGCTCTCAGGCAAATCTCAGCTGCGTGCGCGCAGCGCCCCTCGGAATGACTTCAGGTTGGTATGCGAGCGCCAAAATTGCAAGGCCTTTAGTTGCCGCTAAGGGAAATACAGAAGGTTCAAGCACTTGCAGAACCGTTGATAATTTGCAACGGAGGTATTCTTCGAAATGAGCAGCATTTACTTAATTCGCGCTAAATTTGGGTTCCGGAGGATAGGAATTTATCATGCAATTCAGCGCGACGGCTGCGGCATTCACAGTGCTCATGGTTTATGCTGTTCCAGCAGCAGCGGGCGATTATTATAACGCGTGCACCACCGCAGACCCGCGCTTCGAGATCCAGGACGATTTGCTTTACGCCAAGTCGAATCAGCGGCAGAAACCGATCGACTTCAAAATCCTGGACAAGACCACGACCTCAGAGCGCCGCGGGTACTGTGTGTCGCGCGGTAAGCGCTTCGGATTCGAGAGCAGAAATTCAACATTGCGTATCCGTTTCGACTATCGCGGCAGTTCTATTGACACGATAGCCAGTTGTGAATTCGCCTCGAGCGGATTGCCCGCGGCCTACAATTGCGAGCGGGAAGTCGTGACATTCAGCAACAGCAGCAAGCGCGGTGGCGGCCCGGGTCGCTCCCGTGGCGCGACGCTATGGAACCACAACGGTTCGGTCATGAGGCTGGAAGCTGAAGGCAACATGCGCCGCTTTGTCTACAACAAGCCGCGCCCTGGGATGGTACGGCAGGGTGCCAGGCCGGGTGACGTCGTCTTCGAAGGCAAT
>DAOUZE010000525.1 GCA_030665765.1 Filomicrobium sp. | reverse complement strand
GGGTCAGTGCATAACCGATACAAGCCGCGACGGCCGCCTGCCAGACTAGGAAGAGCGGCAGAAAACTGTCATCCGGCATCCGCGCCGCGGGCCCTACTAACAGCCCGGCGACTGCGCCAACGCCGACCGTAAGCAGCCAATCCGGCAAGCGCCTCAGGGCGGGGAGGGTGATGGCTCCACCCAGCATGGTTCCAGCGGCACCGATTGCGCCCGCCACAAGACCGCCGAGATAAATGTTTCTCGTCGCGTCATCGGTTACGGCAAGAAAGCCACGCATCGCCGCAATCCATGCTGCGGCCGTGAACACAAGCGCCAGCACCGCAGCCCACCAGCTCGCCTTTCCCCACCGGTAGACGCCGAACGCTATCACCAAGCCGAACAGCGCGCCCGGATGGATCGGCACGCCGAGCACCGTAACGCGTTCGGCCGCCGCGGGTGGAATGCTGGTCAGTAGCCCCGAAATCAGTCCGAGTCCGGAAAGCCAGAGGACAGGCGGACTGACTTTGAAAGATGTCATCAGATCCTCGCCAGAAATCCGCAAACACGCCTGGCCGGGGTGTGCCCTGCCCCACGAAACGATGCCAGTTTCTAACTTAGAATCCGGCGCTTGTACGCAAGCTTCTTGGCTGGTTCGAACCCAGAGTAAGCCACGATAGAGACTGTCGGCAAGGACGTCTGTTGGCCGTTGGTCAGCATCCGAGTGAAGAGCAACGATGTCCGCTTTGGGTCAGAAGCAGACATTTGAGCGAGCGCCAGCGATGTCCGCTTTACCCCCAAAAGCGGACATTCTCAGAGGCGGCGTCCATGTCCGCTAAGTGCCAAAAGCGGACATTCGAGGCTCGATTGCTCCTAATTGCTGGGTGCCATCTTATCCGGGATTTCTGATACCTGTGCGACTTGGCTCGATGCGTTCGGCGAGCCACTGGATAGGAATTTGTACTGGAGCGTTCAATCCGATGTTCATCAAGAAAAGTCTGCTGGCGGTAGGTCTGACCGCCGCCCTCACGTTCTCAGCCACAGCAGCCGCGCAAGACGAGAAGCCCAAGCCTCAAATCCTCTTCACCAACGTCAATATCTTTGACGGAAATAGCGACAAGCTCGCTGAAGGCATGAGCGTTCTTGTTGAAGGCAACCTCATTAAGAAGGTCGCCAAGGGCAAGATCGACGCCGACGGCGCGAAGGTAATCGACGGCGGCGGACGCACGCTGATGCCGGGGTTGATCGACAGCCATGTGCACTTCAACGTCCTCATCGAAGGCGGGCTCGACAAGATAGAGGCGTCGAGATGGGATCGCATCGGTGCGGTCGCTGCGCATTCGGCTCGTGACTGGTTCATGGACGGGTTCACGACTGTGCGAGGCATGGGCGGCATGGGCAACGGCGTAAAGATGACCGTTGACGAAGGACTTCTGGTCGGCCCGCGCATCTACCCGTCCGGCAGCTACATATCGCAGACGTCCGGTCAGGGTGACATCCTCTTGGGTAGCCAGCGTGATCCACAAAGCAGCAACCTTGCGCGCCTTGGTGTTGCGCAACTTGCCGATGGCGAAGATGCCGTTCGGGCGGCCGTGCGCAAGAATTTTGCAGAGGGTGCCTCTCAGATCAAGATCATGATCGGCGGCGGTATTTCATCAGAGAAAGGGCCGCTCTTCGCTGCGCAATACACCGATGATGAAATCCGGGCGGCCGTAGAAGAGGCAGCGACGCGGGATA
>DAOUZE010000436.1 GCA_030665765.1 Filomicrobium sp. | reverse complement strand
ATATTGACTCAACCTTCGTTGCCTTACGGCCCGGCTTAATCCTATGCAACCCTGCTCGTGTCAATGACGAAACCCTGCCCCCAATCCTAAAGCAGTGGGAAGTCATTTACAGTCCACCGATGGAGAATACGGGCAGATATGATGCCGACTACCTGTCCAAATGTATTGGTAGCGACTGGATCGATATGAATGCATTCAGCATTAATCCGAACACGGTCGTGGTCGATCGAGATCAGACCGCACTCATAAAGCTTCTGGAGAAGCACGGACTTGATGTAGTTCCAATAAAACTGCGGCACTCGAAAATGATGGGCGGTGGGTTCCATTGCGTTACGCTGGACATCCGTCGAACTGGAACGCTCGAGCGATACTTCGATTAACCACCTGCTTTCGCCATGCTCAACCAGCCGACTGCATTGTCGTTTGGAGTACAGACCCGCATGGTTTCTGAGACCTCAGGCGTCTCGCCGTCGCGAGCATGTGAGGAAAAGATTTGGGCGTAATTTTCGTAACGGCACTCTTGGCGGTTTTCGTTGCGCTGACGTTTGTGGCGTGGAGGCGGTACCTGTGGGCATCGGAAGAGGCGTCGCGCGGGCAGGTGGATACCTGCCAATACAGCTTGACGGATGTCTTTGACGACAGCCTCCTCGTGAACGTACCGCATCAGGACGGAGTCCAGTGGCTCTCTGAGGTATTCAGCCGCTCCGCCGAGAAGTTTCCAGATCTCACGGCCTTGCAGATTCCACACACTGGAGAGTCGCTGACTTTCGCGGAACTCGACGCGCGAGCCGAAAACGTGGCCGCCGCCCTTTCTCGGTTCCTTACGGGCCCGGACCAGGTCGTGGCCGTGGCCATGTCTCAGGACAACTGGCAAATCGTGGCCGCTCACCTCGGCATTCTCAAGGCTGGCGGCACATTGATGTTCCTCGACACCACCTTGCCCGACGCCCTGATCACCCACATGCTCAACGATGCACAACCGGTGGCTATTCTCACGCGGGGGCAAGATAAGTTCCGCGATCTGCCGACGCTCGACCTCCTGACGTTGCCGGAG
The DNA here is from genome assembly GCA_030665765.1 of Filomicrobium sp. Classification (GTDB taxonomy): domain Bacteria; phylum Pseudomonadota; class Alphaproteobacteria; order Rhizobiales; family Hyphomicrobiaceae; genus Filomicrobium. Next base: position 1,827 of record DAOUZE010000436.1, on the reverse strand, counting down.
AGAATGCCTCGAGGCGATCCACCGACTTGGTTGGACGATCCCACGCAGCGTCTTGCGACCATCTTTTACACGAGCGGGACCACTGGGATGCCCAAAGGCGTGGAGTGCCCGCACGCAGGTTACGTGAACCTGGCTCTGAGCTACGCCGACTACTTCGATCTCCTTCCAGGTTTGGACGCTACCTCGCTCACTTCGTCGCTCGGCTACGACGGCAGCATCTCCGAGATGTACAGCGCTTGGGTGTCTGGCTGCGCTGTGGTCATGCTGACTAAGGAGCAGATCCGGTCTGGCCCGGACCTCGTCCCGGTCCTCCGCGAAGCTGAGGTTACGGTACTTTTTTGTCCTCCGGTGCTGCTCACCACCCTCACACCAACCCCTGAGGTGGATCTCCCATATCCGCTGTGCCGCTATATCGTACCGGCGGGCGAAGCCTTCCCCAGCGCGCTCGTGCAGCCCTGGACGCGGGGCAGACGACAGATTATCAACACTTACGGTCCCACAGAGGCGAGCACCGACACGAGCCGCCAGAGTTTGCGGCCGGGCGAACCAATCACTATCGGCTCACCGTTCGCCAACGTCACCTACGTCATCCTTGAGGTCGACCAACTCTGCGCATTGCCCCACGGAGAGATTGGAGAACTTTGTATCGGTGGGGTGCACGTTGCACGTGGGTATCGCAACTTGCCGGAGCAAACCACCCAGAAGTTCATTGAGCACCCTCGTTTCGGCCGCCTCTACCGCACGGGCGACAAATGCAGAATCGACATCCGCACGCAGCGGGTGCACTTCCTCGGCCGCATCGACGCGCAGCTTAAAGTGCGCGGGCACCGCGTCGAGGCACAAGCCGTTGAGGATATCCTCCAAACGCAGTTCAGTGAGATCGAAGCCGCTGTGCTGGATTACCAGAACGAAGCGCTTGTCGCCTTTGTCGCCGCGCCTTCGGTTATCAAAGGAGAGGTCTCCTTAATCGCTCCAGCGCCGGCGGAATGGGCCGCCCGGGTGACGGCGATGCTGGCCAAGCAACTCCCAGAGCCGTCGGTCCCGACGCGGTTGTTCCTTGTCGAAAAGTTCGTCATGAATCCGGTATCGGGAAAGATCGATCGGAAGAGCTTGCCGAATCTATCTCAACTACAGAGAAACGCCGAGCTGGAAACGGAGGATACGCCTAGGGTGACACGTGTCAGCACGCTGGACAGCGAGGGCCGGGACGTCAAGACACCTGACGTTGATGCCGACATGGAGCCTGGCAGCGAGCAAGTGCTGGCGATTTGCAGGGCTGTGTTCGGGACCCCGTTGGATTGGGACGATGGATTTGCTGAGGCTGGTGGGCACTCGATTGTCATTGCGCGCTTGGCGCAGCGCCTGCAGGCCGCTGGATGGGCGGTGCCGGTCCGGGCATTGCTCAGTGACTGCAACACTGCACGAAAGGTGGCCCGCCGCCCGCGAGAGCTCCTGCTGGCCTCGAAGGCCTCCGCAGAATCCGACAAGATCAGCGTCGAGCGCGATGAGGCTGCGGCGGAGGTGCTCTCCATCGGATACTTCACCACCCTGCAGGTCCTTTTTGCGTTGCTCTTGTATTCCCCAGGCGTAGTGGCCTTCCTCGGCGTCGTTAGTTTCCTCGAGATCGGCACTTTCTTCACGACCGCCAGCCTTGCGGGATTCATCGTCGTCGGTTTATTTCTGTACCTGCTGAGCCTTGTCACGCCCTTCGCCACCCTTCTCTGGGTCATGTCGATAAAATTCATCGTGGGTGGCGACTTCTACAAGAATAATGTGACGCCGGGCGTGTATCCGAAGTGGAGCAAAATGCATCTGCGAATCTGGTGC
>DAOUZE010000019.1 GCA_030665765.1 Filomicrobium sp. | reverse complement strand
CTGGTGGACGCTTTCCAATAGCAACGGTGTCTGCTGTGGTTGCGGTCGAGTGAGCGGTTTTTACAAGCACTTTCTGCGTGCTTTTTGCAGGAGGTTCTGGGGTTTTCGTCTCCGCGCTGTCGTGCCAGCTTTCTCGAACTTCGAGAACGTCCGTCAGGTTTGTTGTTGGCAATGCAATGACTGAATTATTTGCGACCCGTTTGATCGGAACGGCGAAGCCGTCGGTCGATCTTACGCCGTACTTTTCAAGACAGCCCGGCTTTCCAAAGGGGACACTTAATACGGGGCTTGGCGCAATTTCGCTCTCAGCTTCGTAAAGGCTTAGGGACACAGGGTATATGGCGCCGATGCGATCTTGGACATCGGCATCCTCGTTGCTGCAGCCGGTCGAGCTGTTTGAGTTCTCACCCGGCCACCCAAGACCGCACGGAACGAGAGACGCAATCGCTTTATAGGACTGACCTAGAGCAAGGTTGACTGGCGGGGAGCTGGCTACGGCAAGGGTTGTCAATACGCAACACAAGCCGATTAGTGGGGTTCCACGAATCATAACAAAGGGTCTCCTGTTTCGGCACCCTCGTTATGCACTGCTTTACCTTAAAATATTGTTTCTGACCGCATCAATATAGATATAATTTTACGAAACAAACGCGCGCTTCGCATTTTTTCTATGTTTATTCGAGTGTTTTTGGTGAGGATAATAGAAAAAGGGTGTCTGTTGCCGAAATATGAATCTCACGTAGTAGCCCGAATCAAAGCGAGAATGACTTAGACTTTGGGAATCCGAAAGGTCGGAATGTTAAAATTTATGACCGCGAGGACCGCAAGAATTGTTGGTCTGCGAGGAGCAGTTAAGTTGCTTTCTGTGATTGGGCCTTGGCGCCTCGTTGTAAGGGTTCCAATTGCAGTGCTCCGCTATATGCAAAGCCGTCGTATTTGCTGTGGGTGATGCTGGAGTCATTACCTATTCACGTATCCTCTTCAATCGCTCCAATTGATCGTTTAGGGCCTCGATTTGTGACATGAGTTCGAGAGCTAGCGCGGCTCCGGCGGCGTTCAAGCGCAAATCTCGCTGCAGTCTGTAGGCCTTCTGAACTCTAACTAAGGTGATTTCGGAAAAGCGCCACCGTCCAGCATCATCCCCGTTCACTTCGATGACGCCTTCCGCGACATAGGCTCTGATCGTCACCTCCGACACTCCGCAAGTCTCGCAAAGGTCATCTAGGGTCAATTTGGGATCGTCTGTTAGGACTTCGCCTGTCATCGTTTCATTCCCAGACTATGCGTTGCTGTGGTCTTGCTCTCGCGATTGAATTTCACGTATGAGCTTTTCCCTCGGATCGAAGTCGAGGTCTCGCGCCATAGATTCGTAGAGCTCTTTAGCTCTCGTGCTATCCGCGGGCGGCAACGCGATTTGCAATTCAACGTACATGTCTCCACTTGGCTTCGCGGGCAAACCGCGCCCCTTCAACCGAAGCTTACTTCCTTGCTTGGAGCCGGCAGGCACCTTGACGTCCACAACGCCACCCGGCGTCGGTACTTTAACCCGTCCCCCAAGAGCGGCCTCCCATGGTTTAACCGGAAGGTCGAGGTATAAATCGACACCGTCGGTTCGGTAGAGCGGATGCGGATTAAGCGCGATCTCAAGATAAAGATCACCCGCGCCTCCATCACCCAAACCTGGCGCTCCCTGTCCTTTTAAGCGGATGAGTTGACCTTGCTTCACGCCTTTGGGGATGCTGACTTCAAGCTTACGCTCTCGGACGACGAGATGTCCGTCCGGTGTCAGCTCGGGAACTTTCAAAACGATTGTTTGCTTCGCGCCCGTGAAGGAGTCTTCTAAATTGATCAAAACCTTGGCGTGGTGGTCCTGTCCCTTGGCATTAAATCGCGCCCTGGCACGATCGGCGCGTTGCTGTTGATAGGCTTGCCCAAATAGCCCTTCGAAAAATTCCGAGTAAGCCTCTTCCTCGGAACGTCCGCGGGATGGACTTCCCGAAAACTCGAAACCCGCATCCCAATTGGGCGGAGATTGAAAGTCCTGACCGGGCTGATGGGCATCACCCAGTTGATCGTAGGCGGCGCGCTTTTCAGGGTCGCTCAGAACTTCGTTAGCTTCGCCGATCTCTTTGAACTTCGCTTCGGCATCAGCACCTTTGTTGAGATCAGGATGATACTTCCTAGCGAGTTTCCTGTAGGACCGCTTGATGTCCTCTTGCGTTGCCGTTTTCTCAACGCCCAGAAGCGAATAATAGTCTTTGTATTCCATGCCTTAAGAAATCCTGCCTCTACCTAAATGGTGGCACTTCATAGCGAGAGCTGTGTCGAACGGTGCATGGGAATCGAGACGAGCTGAGCCGTGTCGAGATCCGTGGCCGTCACATCGAACAATCGCGACGTCCCGCCACTAAAAGACGGGAAGCCCTTCCGTTCACAATCACAGATGTCGACGTAAACCTCAATTGCCGTTCTCCAGCGCCGCCGTCACGAGGGCCTGCACAGTATGGCACCTGCCGCCACTACAACCAGACCCGCTGGCACTGATCCATCGGCAATCGGCCACTCGCTCTAGAAATCAGCATCCCGTTGCCGCTGCGACCGTCAATGAACCAACATTTAGGCTGGACCAGTCAGTGGGGGCCGATATTGGGAATACGCCCACTATTAAATGAAACCCGAAGCGACATTACTGTACGCTCCAGGTGCGCGAATTGATCTCACCTCTGCACCCTTTTCAGAACCATGCCCGGGAGGCCCAATGTCAATTCTTCATCGCCCGACTTTCTTGTCGCCATTCTTCATTGCAGTCTGTGCCGTGCTAACCGCAACGTCGACGGCACAAGCGCTCGATGTCACCACGGCAAAGATCATCGACCTCACCCACGCCATCGATGCCAATACAATCTTCTGGCCAACGGAAAAGAAGACGTTTCAACTCACTGAAGAGCACAAGGGTTTGACCGAGCGCGGCTTCTTCTACGCGTCCTACAGATTTTGCTCTCCCGAGCATGGCGGCACGCACATCGATGCGCCGTTCCACTTTGCCAGGCGCGGCCAGACGACCGCCGCAATTCCAATCGATCGCTTAAGTGGACCAGCCGTCGTTATCGACGTATCGGCTAAGGCCGCAAAAGATGCCGACTACACGTTGAGTGCCAAGGATGTTGCCGACTGGGAACTGGCGCACGGCAAGATACCCGCCGGTGCCATCGTTCTCTTACGAACCGGTTGGAGCAGCCGCTGGCCCAACAAGCGGGCCTACCTTGGCGACGACACGCCAGGCGACGCCAGCAATCTTCACTTCCCCTCCTATGGAGCCGAGGCCGGAAAAATCTTGGTCGACCGCGGAGTTGCTGTCCTAGGTGTCGATACCGCCAGCATCGACAATGGACCATCGAAGGATTTCCTTGTCCATCGCATCGCCGGGGCCGCCAATATCGTCGGCCTGGAGAACGCAACGAATCTGGATAAGCTGCCCGCAACAGGAGCATGGGCCATCGTATTGCCGATCAAGATCGCGCACGGCTCGGGTGCTCCGGCAAGGGCCATCGCGCTCGTGCCATAGGCCACTGCAGGGATTGAGAGTGAGTGGTACTCGGATCGGCTGGGATGGAGCAGATGATGTGGTCGGGTTTCCGGAACTGACCTCTCACGAAATCCGTGCAACCAGGTGCAACAGGTTCCGCTTCGTTGGTGATGGTCGCGCAGCCGTCACCTCATGCATCGCAGCTATGCTGCCTTCTTCGCCACAATGAACACAGCCTTGCCGCTGCCCGGCTGCCACTGATAGTCGCTATCAAAGCCAGCATTCTTCAAATTCTCTTCCAGCTCGCTCCTTTTGAAGACTTTGATCGGCGGCAGTAATCGGAAAAATTCTCCAATCGGGGCAATGAACTTAAAGACATTCAATGTATCCCCAATGCATGCCGTGCTGGAGACGAAGATGCCGCCAGGCTTGAGCATTTTCCAAATTTTCGAAATGACGTCTTCCTTGTTTTCAAGCAAGTGCAGGATGCTTAGTCCCAAGACGGCATCGAACGTTTGGTCTGGCACGCTGAGTTCGTCTATGGCCGCTCTTGTGAACGTGACATTATTGACATTGCTGGCAGCAGCTTTGCCTTGCGCGATTTCGATCATTCTGGATGAGATGTCGATTGCTTGAATGTGTTTCACGTAGGGCGCGTGGCTGATTGCCGTCTCCCCAGTACCACAGCCGAACTCCAGCACTTCCATATCTGGCCGTAAGTACCCACGCGTAACTTCAATTTTCTTTTGATAGGATTCTTCATCGGCAACGGGCTTCTTCGAATAGCCGTCAGCCATTTTATCCCAGAATTTGTGAGCCTGTACCATTATCGTCCCCGTGTAGCTTAGTCAGTCCGTGTGGCACACAAGCCGTGTGTCTTCATCGCTCAAAGTCGAGCCGACCCGCCAAAGCGCCGAGCAACCAGCTTCGTGTCACTTGAACGTCGCCCGGCGCAAGGCGGTCGGGAGCAGTGCCTAAGTAATCATGCATTGATCAGATATAGATGACGTCATTCCCAAACAGCCTGGCCCTGTAGTTTGAGTTCACAACGCCATTAACCCAGGTCCTAACTCGAACAGCTCGCTTCGGTTCATTTGGCTGACGTTGGCGTGTTGACGGAGCCTGCCTTCAGATTGTGGAGATACAACGGGCTCGCTCCCGCAAGAAGAATGATCAGTAGTCCAGCGCCGGCAACAGCATCAGGAAAATCCCTGAAGACAAAGTATCCCAATACCGTGACGGCGATGAGCTGGAAATAGACCAAGGGGGTCAGGGTTGCCGCCCTTGCAAATCCAAATGCACTTATTGCCAGCAAGTTGCCGAGTGCCGAGCAAAAACCTGAGCCGAACAGATACGCAGGCGACTGCAACTCGGAACTCATCAGTTCACCGTATCCGAATGGCGCCAGTAAGATGGTTCCGACACACAGCTGACCGGCGAGTTGGGCAAGCGGCGGACCAACAGAACTGGCCCATCGTGTTGCAGTAAGATAGGCCCCATAGAAACAGCCTGCGCCAAGGGCCCATAGCTGCCCGGGTGCAACGACGGCGCTGGGTTTCAGAACTAAAACAACGCCGACAAAGCCAACGATCAGCGCCCACCATTGATAACGCCGTACGGTCTCGCCGAGCACGAACCTTGCCAGCAACGTTGCAACCGCCGGACCAACGAAGAACGCCCCATAGGCGTCTGCGAGGGGGGCCTTGCCGACCGCTGTGATAATGCAAACGATCGTGCCTGCGAGTAGCGATCCACGCAGGACCTGCGCGATGACATACCGCCACGTCAAATCTTTAAAGCTGCCGAGAAACGCGGCCAGCGGCAACACAATGAGCATGCCGAGTACGAACCGCGCCCAGGCCACGGCGAAACTTGAATAGGAAGTGCTTTCTACAGCCAGTTTGGCAAACGAATCTCCAAGCGGAACAAACACCATTCCCGCGGTCATGAGACTAACGGCTTTCAACGTCTGGTCACCGCTATGGCTGGCCTGGTTCATTGAGGCGGTATCTCCAACAGCGTGGTGCGCTCACAAGGCCGCCACCGTACCCGCTGCAAGGAGAGCCCCGGCTGAGCTAGCGGGATGTCTGACAGCGTCGGGTCTGTGTTGAACGCCAACTCCCGTCGCCGTTCGTAAGCTCACGAAGGTAAAGAGGACAGGATTGCGGCACCGCATGCAACGTCCGCGGTCCACCATGACTTGAACCAAAAACCGAATGTGAATCTGAGTTTTCGTGCAGGAACAGTGATGTTGCGGCGAGCGAACCGACCTACGGCCAGAGTGACCACACGCAAGACAACTAGTCTAGCGATTTCCAAGAGAGTAATGCATCATTCAGAGGCCGTCAGCCCGTTGGCGGAACCTGCTGCGCGTCTGGCAGTCGGCCAAGTCTCCTTATGTGTCTTCCCCGTTTGCATAATCACATCGATGAGATCATTCTTCGGGTGTTGTGCAGAACAGCTAACGGGTTGTGCTTCTCGACATCCGGAGCATTTTTGCTTCGATTGCCTCAATCAACAAAGACAAGCAAAAGACTGGACGCGCCACCGCTTGCAACGTGCAAGTGCCACGTAGTCGTGAGCCATAGTGGTTGGCGCACCGATAACGAAACAATGGAGAAGCATGCATGCCCCACATCGTAACCGATAACTGTCAGTTATGCCGTTATACGGATTGCGTGAGCCATTGCCCGGTGGAATGCTTTCATTCCGATGACGAACGTCTCTATATCGATCCGGATGTCTGCGTGGATTGTGGAGCCTGCATTCCAGCCTGTCCCGTTCAAGCCATTTATGATGTTGTCGACATGCCTGACGATAAGGAGCCATGGATCGCCATAAACAGGGAGCGTGCCAAGGCGCTGCCGGTTGTCACTGAAAAGCAGATGCCCCTGCCAACGGCGGACGAGCGCCGAGCCAAGCTTGGGTTCTAGGCAGCAAAAAGATACTAGAAATGTCTCAGCTCTCCGGCGAACAAGAACACGTCCACATCGCCATTGTTGGCAGCGGCCCCAGCGGTTTTTATGCCGCTGAAGCATTGCTTCGTTCCGACCAGAACGTTGCGGTCACTATGATCGAGCGGTTGCCGACGCCGTTCGGTCTTGTCCGCAGCGGCGTCGCCCCCGACCACCCCAAACTCAAACAATCGATCCTAGTATACGACCGCATCACGCGAGACGAGAACTTCAACTTTCTTGGCAACGTGACGGTCGGGCGAGACGTTTCAGTCAGCGAATTGCAGACCATGCATCACGCAATTATTTTTGCCAATGGGGCACAAAACGATCGCCACATGGGCATCCAGGGCGAGAATCTGCCGGGTAGCCACACCGCAACGGAGTTCGTCGGATGGTACAACGGCCATCCAGATTTTCGTGACCGGACATTCGATCTGGAGCAGGAGGTTGCTGTTATCGTCGGCCATGGCAATGTCGCGGCGGATGTGTGCCGCATTCTTGCTAAGTCCGTCGATGAGTTGCGCCACACCGATATTGCCGAACATGCCTTGGAAGCACTTGCTCAAAGCCGCATCAAAAAGATTCATGTGATTGGTCGTCGCGGTCCGGTACAGGCAAAATTCACTCCCAAAGAGCTTCGCGAACTCGGTGAAATCCCGGGAGTGAGGGCTTGTGCTGATCAGCAAGAGTGCAACACCGCCGAACAATGTGACATCGAACTTGCCGCTCCGACTAATACAGCGGCCGGCAAGAACCTGACTTTGTTTCTCAGCTACGCTGGAGCCGCGCCAACCGGCGCAGTACGAAGCATCCTGTTCCAGTTCTATGTGAGCCCGGTCGAGTTGCACGGAACCGATTACGTTGAGGCAATAACGCTATCTCGAAACGAACTGACAGGGTCCGCGTTTTCACAGTCCGCCATCTCAAGTGGTGTAACTGAAACGGTCCCCTGTGGGCTCGTATTTCGAAGTATCGGCTACCGTGGAGAGCCGATTGATGGTCTGCCGTTCGATGTAAAACGTGGCGTGGTTCCACATGACGGCGGACGGGTTGTTGACGATAAAGTCGGGCAGCCTGTGCCGGGGCTCTATGTGACGGGCTGGATTAAGCGCGGACCGTCGGGAATCATTGGGACAAACCGGGCCGATAGTATTGAGACGGTTGAAAGCATTATCGCCGACCTAGGTGGGCTCACCAACACACCAAAGCCTGGCCTTGCCGCCCTTCGCGCGCTTCTGGCCGAGCGCGGAATCAGGACCGTCAGTATTGAGGATTGGCACACTATTGATGCCAAGGAGATCGAGCGCGGGCAGAAAAGTGGCAAGCCGCGTGAGAAGTTCACACGTGTCGACGAGATGCTCGAGTTGCTATCATGACGCGGTCTGCGATCCTGATGACTTCCCATGCTCCGCCTTCATGGCTTGACTAACTCCCTGATAGCAGCCGCAGTGAAGGTCGTTGGGCCCGTTGACTGAAATGGTGGCGGCAATACAACCCACGTGACAACTCGGAAAAAGGATTGAGAATTTATGTCGTATGAACTTAAGATTCACGCTGCGGAACTGGTCGCGAATGCGCGTCGGCTCATTGAAGAAATCGACGCCGTCGACGCGATCAAACTGCTCGGCAGTCCAGGAACACTTTTTGTGGACCTTCGAGACGTTCGTGAACGTCAAAAGCTCGGCTACATACCGGGAAGCTTCCATTGTCCACGAGGCATGGCTGAGTTTTGGGTCGATCCGGAATCTCCATACTACAAAGACATATTTGGACAGGATTTGAAGTTTGTCTTCTACTGCGGTTCCGGCTGGCGATCATCTCTCACGCTTGAAACTTTGCAGAAAATGGGTTTCGAAAACGCGGCGCACGTTACCGATGGTTTCACGTCCTGGGTGAAGGCTGGTGGCGCGGTGGAGAAAGCTAAAAGCACCGCTGCGCAAGGCAGTTAAAATAAGCGGCTGGTCTTGCTGCGGAAGGTGCTGGCCTCTCAGTAGTCGCGTTAGCAATGTCAATTCGTTTCAGCTCCCAGTGGCGCGCCGTTGGCTCCAATGATGTTGCGCGGTTTGGATCTTTTGGCGCAAGGATCCATGCCTCGTCACCGCGGTTAATCAGCATCAACTTGTGGGTTTGAGAATGACATCAGCGATTGCGATCGCCAGGGAATTTTTTGATGCTTGCGAATCCGGAAGCGGGCGGGAAGTCTGCAAGAATTACTGTCACGACGACGCTACCTTTATTTGTCAGTCGGACGTGCTCACCGATGTCAAAACTCTCACCGAATACACGAGTTGGATGAAAAGCCTGCTAACTCCTATTCCAGATAGCAGCTATGAGGTGAGGGTCTTCGCATTGGATTCGGCAACCAACAGCGTTTCTGGTTTCGGCATGCTTTCAGGCATGCATACAGGAGAGGCGGGAGCCATTCCGCCGACAGGTAAGTCCGTTAAGTCCGACTATGCTAACGTGATGGAATTCGACGGTCGTAAAATCAAGCGCATGACCAAGATTTAGAATTCCAAACGGGCACTGGAGCAACTCGGCTGGGCATAAGCCATAAGCGCTCCCGAAGGCCAAGCGGACCTGAGTGGACGATTGCATGAGCATCCGCTTTGGGCAAGCAGCTGATCTCCTAGCGTGGAACGTGAGGCTGCCGAACTTGGTTCCGGGTGACAGATCGTGGTGACCAAGTAGGCTGCTGCACCGGCAGAACGATCGGGGCCGTTTCGAGGTCCGGCCCCAATAGTCGTCGCTTGCCTAATACAGGCATCAGTTCGTCACCGGCATCTTCTGCACCTGGATTCGGTCGTCATAGCGGCTGATCTCGATCCGTGCTGCCGTATCTCCGCGTGCTGCTGGAGAAGACAGGACGACGGTCTGGCCGGGGACCAGCAAGGTCTCGAAGCGAACGGCATTGCTGTCGGCATCGGCGAACGTTGCGACAATGCGGTATCCGTCTTTCTCCACAGTGTAGTAGGCGACACCGTTGACGCTTCCAAGGTCGATGCTCTGGCCGCGGTAGGCGGCGAGGTCGCCAGCCTGAGCAGTCGTTGCGAGGCCAGCGGCGATACCGAGGGCGGCGATGATGAGCTTGAAGTTCTTCATGATCATTAGCTCCTTTTTCATTGGAAAGGCGTTGGCGTCTTTCCCTCTGGTCCAGAGAATGTTACGTGCATGACTATTAGTCCAACAGATTGGATTGATAATGGCTATCGATCATATCAATTTATCTAGAATCGACTTGAACTTGCTTGTCGCGTTCGATGCGCTCTTGGCTGAGCGCAGCGTGACCAAGGCGGCGGCGCGTGTCGGGCTGGGCCAATCCGCGATGAGTCACAATTTGGCGCGGCTGCGCCAGCTATTCGACGACGAACTGTTTGTGCGGTCTCCCGAAGGCATGCGCCCAACGCCCAGGGCCCTGGCGCTTGCAGATCGTGTACGTGTCACGCTGTCGGACATCGAAGCGCTCGTGACACGCGCCGACGAATTCGATCCAGCCAATACGGAACGTACGTTTCGTATCGCTCTTCCCGACAGCGTCGAAATGCTTATTGGCGCCAAGCTATTGGCAATCGGATGCGAAGAAGCGCCCGGTATTCGCTTCCGGTTTTATTCGACCGACGAACGACAGCTGCTTGACGAGATCGATGCCGACAACATCGATTTAGGGATCGGTATCGGCACGTTTCCAGATGGACAAGTGCACCACAAACACCGACTGTTGGTCAGCGACACTTACCTGTGCATGTTCAACGCCAAGAAGGTCGGACTGAAACCACCAATTTCACTCGAAGACTATGTGCGGCTACCGCATGTTTTGACGAGTCTGCGCAAAGGTGAGCGTGGCGTCGTAGATGACGCACTCGAGAAAATCGCTCTGTCCCGCAAAGTCGCGCTGACGACATCTCGCTTCGTCGCCGTGCCATTCCTGGTCGCTGGAGCGCCGGTGGTGACGACAATGCACGCGCGACTTGCGCGGATTTTTGCACGCGAACTCGGTCTGGTGCTCAGCCGCGTACCGGTAGAGCTGCCTGAGGTGACAATCTCAATGCTTTGGCACGCATCGTATGATGGCGATCCGGGGCATGAATGGCTGCGCAAAGCCATCGTTCGGGCGAGCGGCAAGCCACGGTAAACCTCTGCAGCGACAGCCGCCCCCACGCTTTGCTCTTCCGGTATTCCCGAGGCAGTCGACATTGCCAAGATCAAGGCTAGGGTTCGCGAAAGGCCGGTTGTTACCGTGATACCGCTGATGCTTCTGAGCTATTTGCCCGTCCGATCCTTGGATGAATAGCGGAAAATCAGGAAGTCTAGGCACGTCGGAGTCAAGCCAGCGCGCTGCATTGACTCGCTCCTGCGCTATCGGTCCAAGCGGAATGGATCTCACCAATTCGGCTCCCCAAGCTGCGGGGTTAGAACGTGGAAGTATTTTGCCGCTTCCCGCTCTTTCCCAAAGTCGACATGACCTTAAGTTATCAGTCGGTGATCAATCCTTCTTTGGCGCAAAAAAATCGATCAGGATTCGGTCTTCCGCTTGAGGACTCGGCCCACCTTTTGAGCTGGTTGACGACGAGCTAGTTTGATATCCGTTCGCCAAACACTTATGGCGCCGACCAGATGTCAGAGTGCTCGCCGACCGAAGTGATATCGCGATTGGGAGTAGGCCACCCGCCAGCACCTGAGGAATAGATTGAGCTGATTGCATGGGAGAGAGTTTCGGTTCATCGTAGCCTCGAGGAGAGGACAATGACTGACAGGTATGTGCGCCATCCCATCAGTGCCGCCGACACCCCAGTCGAGATCCGTTTGGCGCAGCCTGAAGATGCTGAGGGCCTGGTGCGCTGCTTTTGCCGCGCCTATGGGGACAGCTACGACCATGCTTGGGCCTATCAGCCAGAAGCGCTTCGGCAGCGGTGGTCTGAGCGCGTTATGGTCTCTGTTGTTGGGCTGTCGGCAGACGGCGAGATTATCGGACATCTGGCCGCGGACTTTATGCAGTGCGACTCCAGGGTTGGGGAGTCTGGACAGGCAGTTGTAGACCCCCGCTACCGTGGTCATCATCTCTTCGAGTCAATGAAGACGTGGTTGGCCGGTTGGGCAGGCCGCGAGGGCCTCTATGGTTTGTTCAGCGAGGCGACAGCGGTTCACCCCTATTCACAGCGCGGAAACCTCTCCCTGGGCGCGCACGAAATGGGATTCCTGGTCGGCTACATCCCCAGCGGCGTTGACTACAAGCATATCACTGACGGAGCGTCTTCCCAACGGAAGACCGCAGCGCTCATGTACCTGCGCACCAGTCCCGAACCCAAGCGAATTGTGCACCCGCCCGCTGGGTACCGCGACATCGTCATGCGTATCTATGGCAATGCGGGGCTCGCACGTATTGCTGGCTCAGGCGCAGGATCTTCAAGCGTTGAGGACTCCCAGGTGCACCTGCACCGCGATCTTGATCACAACGCCGTTCTGCTCCACTGCAAGGAGGTCGGGGCAGACATCTATGCTACGATCACCACCCGTCTAGAGGCGCTCAAGACAGTAGGAGTGGACTGCGTCTACCTCGACCTTCCTCTGTCGGATCCCGACGTGTTCGTACACGGTGCCGATCTAAACGGCTTGGGTTTCGAGTTTGGTTGCATTCTACCTGAGATCCGCCGCGACGGCGACGTCCTGCGGTTGCAGTACCTAAACGGAGTAGTTCCGCATATCGACGAGATCGCGACAGCGTCCGACTTCGGCCGCTCCTTGCTTGCAGAGATCGCGGCCGGCGTCGAAGCCACGCTATCCAGCCGTCCTAAGTAGTACAGGGCGAAAGCTAATACCGCGTCGTCCGAGAGCCAGCAAAATGTTGGGCGTTGAGCTTTCTTGTCTTCGGAGTGGATTACGGCGCTACTTTGATCAAGGCGCCGATCGTCCTGCAGAATCTCAAGTGAACGGCCGGTGCGTCACACTCAGTTTGTGGGCCAGTTGGACCTTCATGCTGCCAACGTGCCGGAACCAACAACGGTAGTGCTACCGCAAAACTTCGAGCGTGCGACAGAGAAGCTTCGCAACGTTAAGCTCCTTTGGTCAGTTTTGCGACTTCTGGATCTTCTTCCAGGTGTCTCTCAGAGGTACGATCTCATTGAAAACCGGCAGATCATCCCTCGTATCGGGGTCGACGGAAAAGTAACCAAGCCGTTCAAACTGGACCTGAGCGCCCACCGGGTCACTTGCCAGAATCGGTTCGATCTTTGCCGCTTCAATGACCGTTTTTGAGTTTGGGTTGAGGGCAGAAAGTAAATCATCCTCCGCACCGGGATTTTCGCTCGTGAAGAGGTGCTCGAAGCGTCGCACTTGTGCGTTAATGGCCCGGTTGGCGTCAACCCAGTGCAATGTGCCCCGGACCCTTCGCCCATCAGGAGACTCACCGCCACGCGACGCCGGATCGTAGGTGCATCTCACTTCCACGACTTCGCCATTCGCGTCTTTGATAACATCAGTACATGTCACGAAGTACGCATAGCGCAATCGTACTTCACGGCCAGGACTGAGCCGGAAAAACTTCTTCGGTGGGTTTTCCATAAAGTCGTCACGCTCAATAAAGAATTCTCGAGAGAATTCGATTTGGCGCGTTCCGGCGCTCTCGTCTTCCGGATTATTGATGGCTTCAAGCAACTCGCTCTCCCCCTCCGGATAGTTTTCAATCACAACTTTCAGAGGATTGAGAACGGCCATCCGACGCAGGGCGGTCTGATTCAGAAGTTCACGAGTGCAAAACTCTAGGAAACCGTAGTCTACCAAGCTGTCTGCGCGAGCGACGCCGATGTCGCGAGCAAAGTTGCGCACTGCCGCTGCCGGTATGCCACGACGCCGGAGACCTCGCAGCGTCGGCATGCGTGGGTCATCCCAACCTTCCACTACGCCTTCCTGAACCAGCTGCATGAGTTTGCGCTTCGAAAGAACGGTATAGGTCAAATTCAGTCGTGCGAATTCGGTCTGCTTTGGCACACACGGCGTCGGCAGGTGTTCAATCAGCCAGTCATACAGTGGCCGATGGTCGGCAAACTCCAGTGTGCACAAGGAATGCGTGACGCCTTCGATCGCATCGGATTGACCATGAGCAAAGTCATAGGTTGGATAAACGCACCATGCACTTCCAGTCCTAGGATGAGGAGCATGCATCACCCTATAGAGAACGGGGTCGCGCATATTGATATTGCCCGATGCCATGTCGATCTTGGCGCGCAGGGTCTTCGCCCCGTTCGGAAATTCACCCGCACGCATTCGTCGAAACAAATCCATATTCTCGTCGACCGAGCGGTCGCGAAAAGGGCTGTTGCGACCTGGTTCCGTGAGTGTGCCGCGGTACTCACGAATTTCGTCAGCATCAAGGTCGTCGACATAGGCATCGCCAGCCTCAATAAGGTGTTCCGCCCAGGCGTAGAGCTGTTCAAAATAGTCCGAGGCAAAAAGCGCCATTCCGTCGGGCTTGAATCCGAGCCAGTTCAAATCTTCCTGGATAGCCTCGATGTATTCAGTGTCTTCCTTGACCGGGTTTGTGTCGTCTAGCCGCAGATTGCAGCGGCCGCCAAACTCAGCGGCCATGCTGAAGTTCAGAGAAATTGATTTGGCGTGGCCGATATGAAGATAACCATTGGGCTCTGGCGGAAATCGTGTCACGACGGCACCCACCCGCCCGGACGTTAGGTCTTCGTTGATTATATCGCGGATGAAATGGTCGGGACCATCACGCTTGATGGCCTCGGAGGAAGAGTTCGGCTTGGTCATTTTGTTTCTGACATCGCTGTATTCGGGGATCATTGATGTAGTGCATTACCAGTGTTGGGATAGACGCTTAAAGCACACTGCAATCTTGGATACGACACACACTCGGCAATGGGTAAAGATTTTTCCGAGGCGGAAAATAGGCGAACGTCTGGAATGACCGAGCGCTCGCCGGATTCACGCGCCTCTCGCAGCAAGATGGCAGGCACAATGAAACGTAACGCAAGTGCGATCGGGGTGATTTCCTGCTACCGCATCGCAACTTACCCCCTCCAAACGAGGGACTACTCTTGCAATTTCTGCACAGTGTTGCGTGAACCGTTAAACGGACTTGCTCGGACGATATTGAACGCAACCGGACAGTACATGCGCCCATTGGCCTCATCTATCAGGTGGAACTGGAGGAACCAGGCCGGCCGTCTCACCGTCGTGGCGTCACGCTTTGTATTCAGGGTGACATAGGAGTTAATGATATGGAGAGCATTTCGCACCGTTGCTGGCGAGGGGAGCAAAATGATCATCCAGAGCTTCGCACATGCTCGGCGGTTTGCGTCGTTGTCTGCGTCGACATCAGCGCACCCAACGTTCTGGGCCTTGGACCCAGACATCAGCCGACCTAGTGCACCCGATGAACATTGACACCGAAAGCTTCGCGACCCTCGTCAAGGGCGACCACGAGCGCGCCCAGCGCATCTGTCGCGAAGTCTGAGGCGATCCGATTGATCCGCAGTTTCGAATTGCGACACCGGACGGCGATTACTGGAGTGCTCTCCCATTGGGTGACGATCCCCAGAGTAGGGCCATCGCCTGGGGCTCGTCTCGCTTAGGATGAAGCACAAGCAGGCCCCGGTGTTTTCGCTTGCCCACTGAGCTCGCTGAACCTGATGCGCTCGTCACTATCGGCGCAAGCTCCTTATTGCAGATTGGGTTTCTGAGCCGGATCGGTCGCTCGCCACAGTTTGACTTTCAGTCGACGCAGACATTGCCACCCGGCCGACTCGACCCTGGCATAATCAGCATGCTCCCACGAGGTGCGAATGAAGTGGCGCCGCCGTTTCCGGAGGAGCTCGAGGAATGGTTCGGGCCAACTGGGCGGTTTCCCGCAATCAAAATCGGAAAGCGGCGCGCCAGGTCTGCTGAGGAAATGACCGCTCCATGCGGTCTAGATCCTAGCTGCTAGTTCGAGGGTCCGACGGGTGACTGACCTCCACCAGTTGCCCGCACCGTGCCGCCTGCCGTTCGAAGCCTGGTCTCCAGAACCCGGAAATGGCCGCGCCAACCTTGGCGAGGCGAAGACGCGCCTCTTCCATCTTTGCCTTCGATCGCTGCCCGTCGACAGATCTTACCGCGATGGATAAGGCGGCATCGGTGAGCCCACGCTGTAACTGAGGTGTTTGACGCAGCGCCAGCCGGGCGATGGCCTTGCCAAAGCCATGGCGAATCCGCGCGACCACGACTTCATTGCGGCCCTCCATCTTTGCAAAGCTGAGCCGAGCCTTAAATGGACGCGCCGTGCTTGACGGGTTTGCTTCCTCTGCGTCGCTGTTATGAACCACTGGAAGGCACGATTGCTGGATAACGCCCCCATTGCGAATGACATCGGCAAAGAACTCTCGATCCTCCTGTCCAAGAAGGTTGAGCCTTTCGTCGAATCTTAGCCCCATACCTTGCGGTTTTGGGGCATAGATCCAACGCTGCAATGATATGTTGCCGGTCCCCGCCCTATAGACACGCCGTCCTTCACGGGGACGACGCGATAGCCCCTCAATTCGGCCCAACACAGCGTCGGCCCGGTAACGCCTTATTGCTTCGACATGCTCCACGACAAGCCGAGGATCCGCGCGACTGTCATCATCGAGGAAAACCGCCAAGTCCGCGTGAGTTGCGATTGCCAACTTGAGGGCGCAGTTTCTGGCGCTTGCGTAACCCCGGCGTGGCTCATGGCAGTAGTCAATACTCAGACCAATGCGCTTCGCCGTCTGAAGAATATTGTGCTCGTGTGCAATTTCGTTGTTATCAGCCACGCAGACACGAATATCTATCCCAGGCGGGTGGATCAGTTGTGCGCACGATGAGAGGCACTCGGCAAGGAGTTCAGGGCGATCCCTGGTGCAGAGCAGTACGGATACAGTGTCTAGTCTGTCATATTGACGCTCAGCTCGCGCAGCTGCTGCTGGGCTCACGGCGCGGATTGAAAAAGCCACGGCAATCCACTCCTGTTATAAAGAACGCCCAATTCTGGCAGACAACAGAACGCCCAAATCTAGCAGAAATTTTGGCAAGCCCAGCGGTTTCGCCATTCCGCCCCCGGAATGAACCCGCCGTCTCGGAAGATGCTTGCATTATCGTATTCAGGATGCCAGTGAAGCTTCGCTTCAGCTGTGCAGATCTGCGACCCCATGATTATTCTCGGCATTTACAATTCCCATGATGCTTGCGCAACCCTTTTTGATGATTATCGGCTGATCGCCGCAGTCGCATTAGAACGGCCGTCTCGCGTCAAGAGTGATGGGTACCGGTGGCCTGCTGAGGCTGTCTCGGAATGTCTTGGCCAGGCGGGTTTGCGACCCGCCCAAATCCAGGTCGTGGCCTTGTCGCGAGCAGGGTATCCCAAGAGCTACTATCACGATGCCGCTTTCACCTTTGGTGATGTCGGGCGGGGCGAGCAGCGTGACCTTTTCAGCGTGCTGAACCGACGCCGTCTGCAAGATCCGGAACGAGTTTTCGATGTTCGCAGGCTAATGTCCGACAATGGCGTAAACCCAGAAAGAACATTCTTTTACAACCACCACGCCGCACATGCGTTCGGGACGCTTTTCCATACGGATTGGGACGACGCACTTTTATACACTTCCGACGGTGGAGGTGACGGAGTCTATTATTCAGCTCGCAGATTTATTGATGGGAAAGTGGAAGATCTTTTTGGTGGGGAAACGGATGCGCGCGGGATCATGAAGAAACAACGCCGTCAGGATAGCCTCGGCCTGATGTATTACCACGTTACAGAAGCCCTCGGCTTTCGGCCGATGCGCCATGAGGGCAAAGTGTTGGGCCTGGCGGCCTTCGGGGAGCCAGTCTATCAGGAAGAGCTGTCCCGTTTCTGGAGGTTGGATCGCGACGGCCAGATACGCGGGCGCAAATTGACGCGCAAGATCAGAGAGACGATCTATGCGATTGCAAAAAAGGGCCGACGGGAGGATTTGGCCGCTTCGGCGCAGGCCGTTCTTGAAGATTTAACGATCGATTCCTTGTCACACATCTATGAGCACGCTTCGAGCAGGAACCTTGGCCTTTCCGGCGGCGTGTTCGCCAACGTAAAGCTTACGCAACGCATTGCCGAAAGTTTCCCGTTCAAGGAAATCTTCGTTTGTCCGGCCATGTCAGATCAGGGTGAGGCCGAAGGGGGCGCGCTTGAGTATTTGTTGGAGCGAGATGGCCTGCAGACCTGGCTCAGTAAACGAGAACGCTGGGCCGATCTCTACCTCGGTCGCGACTACATGAACGAGGCGGACGCGATCTTTGAGGGGGGTGGCGCACATCGGGTTGGATCAAGTGATGTCGCCGATACTGTTTCCAAGCTCATCGTTGATGGCGGAATCGTCGGTACCTATCTGGGGCGCTGCGAGTATGGACCACGCGCGCTTGGAGCTAGGAGCATTATGGCGTGTGCAATCGACCGAACGATCAACGACACGCTCAACAATCGACTGGACCGTACGGAATTCATGCCGTTTGCTCCGGTGGTCCGAGAAGAACGCGTCCAAGACGTTTTTGAGTTGCCGGCCTCGCTACACTATACGGCGCGCTTCATGACGGTTACCTGCGATGTCAAACCGGAGTGGCGAGACAAGATTCCAGCCGTAGTGCACGTTGATGGCACGGCACGTCCGCAAATCGTGAGGCGGGTGGACAACCCCGTCTACTATGGAATTCTCGAGGCTTATGAGCGCGCTACAGGCATTCCGGTTTTGATCAACACATCATTCAATGTGCACGAGGAGCCGATCGTAAATCATCCGCGCGAGGCCCTGAAGGCGCTTGCCTCGGAGCGTGTGGACTTTGTCGTTACGGACCGCTCTGTGTGGGCGATGCCGACTAAGAGCCAATAGAGTTTCCCTCTTTGCCAAAAAGATCGCAAAACACGTCACAGAGTAACCGCACTCGGTAGGCGGGCTCTGTAGTTCAAGTCGATGGGCAAGATTGAAATAGAGGGTGAGCGACAGCGAAGCAGTTCGGCTCGCTCGGCCTGGTAATACCGTCACGGGAGCAACCCGTCGATCCTGTTGATCTTGTGATCGGCGATACGGGCAAGGACATCGGTCACACCACAGACAAAAATGGAGAGGGGTTCCTCGCTCTCCTATTGCTGCAACCCATTTTTTGGAGGTTGTTTTGTGGTGCCCAGGGGCGGAATCGAACCACCGACACCGTGATTTTCAGTCACGTGCTCTACCAACTGAGCTACCTGGGCGGGAAGCGCGGCATCACGGACCGCACGAGGCCCCGAGTTATAGTGAAGCCGCACGCGACTGGCAAGCGCCTTTCGATGTCGCCAAAAACCAAGCAATTCCAGTAGGCTGGAGCCGCCATTACGCCGACCAACGGTTGTCTGAGCGCGGCCGCATTCACTGCTCCTCGGATGGAATGCGCCGGGCAGCCTCCGCCGCCCGTGCCTGATCACCATCCTCATCTTCGTCAGCGTCGCCCCCGGCAATCGCATAGCGCCCAGACAACCAGCGGGAAAGGTCGACATTTGCGCATCGTCGTGAGCAGAAAGGCCGGTAGGCGTGCACCGAAGGCGATCTGCAGATCGGGCAAGGCCGTCCTTTGTGTGCCGTATCGGCTTCAAGCGGCTTTTCAGCCGATTCCCCACGCCCACGCTTAGACATTGAACCTCTTCGTCTCCGTCCCGTTTCGGCGGCAACCTAGCCAGTCTAGTCTTCGTCCGCTTCGCCCATCTTCAGCCAAGCATAATGGATTGGAAATCCCTCTCCGACGAGCATGTTGGTGACTTCGTTGAGCGGTAGCCCGACGACGTTGGTGTAAGAGCCGATCAGTTTTTGAACAAACACACCGGCCAGTCCCTGGATGGCGTACCCACCTGCTTTACCGCGCCATTCCCTGGAGGCGATATAGGACTCGATTTCCGCCCGGTTGAGGTGTTTGAAGCGGACCCTGGTCTCTACGATGCGTGTACGCAACTTGTCGTCGGGTGTAATGAGGCATACTCCCGTCATGACGCGATGCGTCCGCCCTGACAACAACTGGAGCGAGGCGACGGCTTCTTCCATGAACTCGGGCTTCATTAAGATTTTGCGCCCGAGCGATACAATGGTGTCCGCCGCCAATACGAACCCATCGGCGATATCACGGTCGTTGGCGATCTGATCGCGCGCTGTTTCCGCCTTCTGGCGGGCCAGCCGCAGCACCAGGCCGCGGGGCATTTCGCCCTTGCGCGGCATCTCGTCGATTTCGGCGGGTCTCAGCGCATCAGGATTAATGCCAACCTGCGCCAAAAGCGCTAAGCGCCTTGGACTCGCACTTGCAAGCACCAGTTTAGGCCGGCTCCGACCGGTCTGAGGTGATACTTTGCGGCGTGCAAGCTCGCGCCGCAAAGTATCGCGTCGCGGTCCGTCTGTACGGCTCAGAGCCGTGAAAAGTGTTCCCTTGGCGGCGGTCATGGGGTCCATTTGGTCGGCTGCAGCGATGGTTGCCCGAAATTGTCGGGTCGCCGGGAGAATGCAAATGCGCTCGCAGAAAAGCAATAGGCGACAAAGTCGTTGCGATTCTGTCCACGCCGCCGGATAACTTTTTCATATGGTTCGTGTCGCTGGAGGACGCGCATGATCGCGAAAGTACAACTGACAGAATTGATCAAGGGAACCGCGCTGTTTGCCGGACTTGATGATGATAGCTGTGTGGCGATTGCAAAGGAAATGCGCGAGGTGGGCTTTACCTCCGGCCAGGTGATCTTTGCTCGGGGCGACGAGGGGAAGGATGTTTACCTCGTGGCCGATGGCCGTGTGCGCCTTTCGGTCCTGACGGCGGAGGGGCGGGAGCTGTCGTTCGCCCATGCCGAACGCGGCAACCTGTTTGGCGAAATCGCCATGATCGATGGTGGGCTCAGAACCGCCGATGCGACTGCCGCCAGTAAGGTCACCGCCTACAGCCTGTCGCGAGGCGCCTTTAACCGTGTGATGATCGCCCACCCATTGGTGGCTCAGTCGATGTTGCATTTCCTGTGTAACCGCCTGCGCGAGGCTGATCAGCAACTCGAAGCCATCGCACTGTGTCCGATCGAAGTTCGTCTGGCGCGCTTCTTCCTGGCCGCCGTGCGGGCCAAGGCTGGGGAAGAGCCGGACGAAGATGAGGTCGAAATCCCCTTCACCATGTCGCAAAGTGAGCTGGCTTTGCTGATCGGTGCCAGTCGTCCAAAGGTCAATACGGCGCTGTCACTGCTCGAAGAAAACGGCGCCATCAAGCGTTCCGGTAAATCGATCCATTGTAGCGTTTTCGAACTCGAGGATATCGCCGGAATCTAAAAAACACCTGCGGGTAGTCGCCGGGGGAACAGCTGAGCCGCCTGCATTATGCTCCACAGGGCACCGCTCGGGTGACGATGCACCTGACAGCGCTTTGCAACACATGGGGCGGACGAAAACAGGTATGGAAGGCCAACGACGGAAAGACCTTCGGCGCGTATGGGGCGGCAGACTTCGTCGAATGCTGTCCCGGCTGCGCAAGCTCGCGCCGGTACGCGTTCTGCGGCGCGCGTTGCGAACGCTAGCTCGTGCCGGCACGCAGGGCTATCCGCCAGACGTGCAGCGCCGGCTGGTGGTTATGAACCTCATCGCTTATCTGATTGCGCTGACCACTTTAGGGTATGCGATCCAGAATACGTTCATGGACTACGACAAGTTCGCCCCGGTCATCTATCTCAATTTAGCGTTGTTTTTCACGGCGCTATCGGTGCCGTTTTCGCACAAGTACTCGGATCTGGCCGGCGGGCTCATAATACTCATATCCGAGTATATTGCGCTTATCTGTTTCACCGCCTATCTCGGCAACCAGTCCGGCATTCATCTGCAGTACTTCATTGCCGCCGCAGCAACATTTGTCGTCTTCGGTGTCCAGCGCTGGAAGTTGATCGTGCCAATGGTAGCGATCGCAATCGCCTTGCACCTGGCGGCGTGGTTCTGGTTCCCACCCGAGGCCGCACTGATAAAGGCGCCGGCGCGTGTTCTTGACGACCTCTACATGCAAGCCGCAATTACCACCGGCGTTTTAATCGCAGCAACAGTTTATTACGCGTTTTCGTTGGCCGAAGCTGCCAAGGCCGAGACGGATGCTCTCCTGCGCAACATCCTTCCTGACAGCGTCGTTGAGCGGCTCAAGGACAATCCCGGCGTCGCCATCGCGGATGGTCACGACAACGCCGCCATTCTGTTTACGGATATATCCGGTTTCGTCGCGCTTGCGCGCCAGCTGGGTCCGGCACGGACCGTGACCTTGCTTAACGAGATCGTCACTGAGTTCGACAAGCTCGCCGAAGCTCATGGCGTTGAGAAAATAAAGACCATCGGCGATGCATATATGGCCGCCGCTGGGATCCCAGATCCCGTGCCGAACCCAACTGCACGTTTGGCGCGGCTTGCCATCGACATGCAAAAGGTCATCACAAGAATTCGCGATTCCTCAGAGGTCGACATAAGTATGCGTGTTGGTCTGGCCTCCGGCCCGGTCATGGCCGGCGTCATCGGCAAACGCAAATTTACCTATGATGTCTGGGGCGATACCGTAAACCTCGCGGCGCGCTTGGAGAACAAGTCGACCCCGGGTCGTATTCTGGTGTGCCCCGCCTGCAGAGACCAACTCGAACCGGATTTTCGCCTTGAAAGCCATGGCGTTATCGATATCAAGGGGGTCGGCGCGCAGGAAACCTGGTTCCTTCTCGGTGAGACTGCGTCGCCCCAAGAGCCCGCCCAGCCATCGGTCACGCCGGACCGGCGTTCAAGCAGGCCGCGCCAGAGCCAAGCGACGTGATTGGGATTCTTCGGCAAGAGGTGCGTACCGTCAGCGTCACCCCCCTGAAAGCCTGTGACTGCGGAGCCTGAACAGTGTCGGATAGTTCCTCAAAGAAACGGGATAGCCACCGCCAGCGGCAAGAGCGCCTCGAAGCCGAGCTGCGCGCAAATTTGCAAAAACGCAAGGCGGTAGTGCGCGCCAGAGCGGATCAGACAAAGAATTCCACAGCCGATGATCCAGAGCCAGCCAATGATTGACGGATTGACCAGACCACTTGCCCGGCAGGGCCGAACATGACTAAGAGTTGCGTTTCACGGCAAGGCTGCGGGGATCCAAGTTGATCGCGGTTCGGCGGAATTGAGCGAGCAGCCCGCCTCGAATCCCGCTAAGGCAGAAGCAAGGCTTGAGATATGGATCGTATCAAGATCGTAGGCGGCAATACACTGAGTGGCACGATACCGATATCGGGCGCCAAGAACGCGGCTCTGCCGCTCATGATCGCAAGTTTGCTGACCGATGACCGTTTGACACTGAAAAACGTGCCGAACCTGGCCGATGTGAACTTGCTGGCGCGTATTCTGCGCAATCACGGTGTCGATCTTGCCGTAGACGGAAAGCGGGCGGGGCCCAAGGCCTACCTCGGAGAAACCTTCCACCTGACCGCACGAGATATCGTCGACACCTCGGCCCCCTATGAAATGGTGAGCCGGATGCGGGCCAGTTTCTGGGTGCTTGGACCGCTTCTCGCCCGAATGCACCGGGCTCGGGTGTCTTTGCCCGGAGGTTGCGCGATTGGGACACGCCCTGTCGATATGCACCTCGTCGGTCTCAAAGCGCTGGGTGCGCAACTGGATATCGATGGTGGTTATGTTCTGGCAAAAGCGCCGAAGGGCTTGATTGGGAATCGAATTACATTCCCCAAGGTCTCGGTCGGAGCAACCCACAACGTCCTAATGGCGGCGGCTCTGGCGAAGGGTGAAACTCTGATTGAAAACGCTGCCCGTGAGCCCGAGATTGGCGACGTCGCTGAGTGCCTAACCAAGATGGGCGTCGAAATCGAGGGTATTGGAACCTCGACGCTGCGTATTCAGGGTAAACCAAGGTTGGAAGGCGCCGTTCACAGTGTCCTACCGGACCGCATCGAAACCGGCACTTTCGCTTTCGCGGTGGCGGCTGCTGGCGGCGACGTTCTACTCGAAGGCGCGCGCCCGGAGCATCTGCAAGCCGCGCTCGATGCGCTGAGCCATACCGGCGCTACCGTGGAAACCGTTGCCGGCGGTGTTCGCGTTGCCCGCACGGGCGTCGACATTGGCCCAGTAACGGTTGAGACGCAGCCGTTCCCTGGCTTTCCAACGGATCTTCAGGCGCAGATTATGGCGCTTGTAACCCGGGCCTCCGGCACGAGTATTATCCGCGAGACCATCTTTGAGAACCGCTTCATGCACGTCCAAGAGCTGGCCCGCCTCGGCGCCGACATCCAGCTGCACGGCGACACCGCGACGATAACGGGCGTTCCGGAACTGCGTGGCGCGCCTGTTATGGCGACCGACCTCAGGGCTTCCGTCTCGTTGGTCATCGCCGGTCTCATGGCCGAGGGCGAGACGGTCATCAACCGCGTTTACCATCTGGATCGTGGCTTTGAGCGCCTCGAGGAGAAGCTGTCGAGCTGTGGCGCTGATGTCACCCGCGTCACAGAACGTTGAGGCGCACCCTCCGCAGCGTCGGAATAGACGCACTTTCTGACATACTCGGGTACGGCCACCTCGTTTAGATTGTGTAAACGAGGTGGGTCTCCGGAGGGACCTGGCAACACCGGATTTTTGTTGCGGGAGTGGTGAAATGCGTTGGTTGCTGGGTGGAATTCTCGTCGTACTCGCGGCGGTGACGGTTGCCGTGGGAGTTCTCATCTATCTCATCCCCGCAACCGCGATCGAGCGCCACATCCTCACCGCCGTATCGCGCGAGACCCAGTCGGAGATCACCACTTCGGGCATGCCCGAGATCACGCTTTTTCCAAGCATGGAGATGATCCTGAGGGACGTTCGGATACGTCCGCAGGCGGCTCCAATGACGGCAGTGACGGCCAGTCGGGTTGAAGCTGAAGTTAGCTGGCTGTCGATGTTGACACTTTGGACTATCGACATCACCAAGCTTCGCGTGATCGAGCCAGTGGTTCAACTGTCTGAGCCCGTAGCCGCGGATCTTGAGCGTGGAACAACCACGGAGTTGCGCAAATCCCCTTATCCAATGCCCGGCCTGGCCATTCGGGAGGCGTCGATTGAACGCGGCCGCATTAGCGGGCTTGGCGAAAACTGGCGCATCAAGAATGTCGACGCAGAGGTGAAGTC
>DAOUZE010000158.1 GCA_030665765.1 Filomicrobium sp. | reverse complement strand
GTACGAACTCAGGATAGCATTCGATATCCGCGACGAGATCGAACATCTGCGCTGGTGTAAAATTTACGTGGCGGCGATTGGTGAATGTCGGCATGCGGTTGCTGGGTTATGGATAAGTGATCGTCGTTATCCTAGTCAATTCAGTTTGATTCGGCTTTAGGGCTTTGGTGGAGCGACCTTAATCATGAACCGAGTTGTTGGCGACGTGCGGCACGTAGGCGTTCGAAGTCCTCCCCGGCATGATAGCTGGATCGCGTGAGTGGGCTTGCCGAAACGAGCAGGAAGCCTTTAGCAAGTGCAATGCGCCGATAGGCCTCGAATTCCTGCGGGTGGACGTAGCTTTTTACCTCGGCATGCTTGCGGCTTGGCTGAAGATACTGACCGATGGTGAGGAAGTCGACGTCGGCGCTGCGCAGATCATCCATGAGCTGCAGGACTTGCTCGCGCTCCTCGCCCAGTCCGACCATGATGCCAGATTTCGTGAACATTGTCGGATCGAGTTCCTTGACCTGCTGCAACAGCCGTAAGGAATGAAAGTACCGGGCTCCGGGGCGGATCTTCAGGTAGAGCGCTGGAACAGTCTCCAGATTGTGGTTGAAGACGTCGGGTTTCGCGGCGACGACGGTTTCGAGAGCCGATTTCTTGCGCAGGAAATCCGGGGTAAGGATCTCGATGGTCGTGGAAGGCGATCTAACGCGGATAGCTTGAATAACGTTGACGAAGTGCTGAGCCCCACCGTCGGCAAGGTCATCGCGGTCAACAGAAGTTATAACAACGTGTTCGAGGCCGAGCTTGGCAACTGCCAGGGCAACGTTGGTGGGTTCTTGGATGTCGAGTGGTGCGGGTAAGCCTGTGCGAACATTGCAGAATGCGCAGGCCCGCGTGCAGGTGTCGCCCATGATCATCATGGTGGCGTGGCGCTTCTCCCAGCATTCCCCGATATTCGGGCAACGCGCCTCCTCACAGACGGTATTGAGGGCGTTTTCACGGACGATATCCCGGGTCTTCGCGTACTCATTCGATGTCGACACTCTAACCCGGATCCAGGACGGTTTGGGTTGGATCGGCGTATCTGGGCGATTGGCCTTTTCGGGGTGCCTGGGTTGATCCTTGCTGCTTCGGTTGTCGAGAACGGTTACCATTGGTGCGAAGCCGCCTTGAATGCTAGGTACAATGTGCCAATTGGTGACCTAAAGGCCGTCATTCACCAATGCGCGCAATCGTTTATCGCCGCGATTTGGGTTTTGGACCAGCCAAGGCCACCCTAAACTTGTCAGCCTGCGACGATGCGCGCAATGATCACAACGATTATGGCGCCAATAGTCGATACCAAGATCTGAGTGCCAAAGGGTATCGAATTGGTGATGTCGGTGATCTGGGCGGGCAGCTGCAGAAGTCCCATCTGAACCAATGTGCCTCCGACGATTGCACCGAGGACCCCAACGAAGAGATTTCGGAACAATCCGCCGCCACCGAGGAGCAGGCTCGCCAACCAGCCCGCAATTAATCCGGTGATTGCCATGATCACAAATGGGTTCTGTAGATACGCCGAAACATCTTCCATTCGTTATTCGTCCTGGATTGACGCGCTAGTTTAAGAGATTATTCGCGCGATAATAACGACGAGGATCGCACCTATAGTCGCGGTGAGGATTTGCGCGACTAACGGGTTTTTTATGCCGAGATTGATACCAGTTACGTCCAATAGATAACCACCGACGAAGGCGCCAATTACACCCGACAACAGATATTGCAGGAGGCCACCCCCCTGCACGATGAACGATGCCAGCCAACCCGCAACGATGCCGATCAGCACGAAGACAACTATCTTTCGTGTCTTTGGATCCATGACACTCCAGTCTATCAAATCAGGCCCAATCAGGTGTGGCAGCGCGCCCCAAGATACTGATTGAGGAGGTCATTGTAGCGGTTGGCCAATTGGCGATCCGACGACGAGACCTTTCGACCCGCGTTGACAGCCTCGACCTTTGCTGGAACCCCCCGGTTATCCAGCTTGCGCAATTCGCTGCGAATAGAACCGCACGACGCGCCATAAGGTAGTGGCTTGCCATTCGGACCGGATTCACAGCCTGCAAGAGTGGCGATGACGAGTGCCGCACCGCTCACAGCGAATACACGTGTCGCAATCAATCGTGCTACTGACACGAGCCCCCTCCGCACATTATCTCAATGACTTCGTCAATCACCATAAGTCGGGTGATTTCGCAAGCCAGGCTAACCCACATGTTGCAGCCTGGACGCAGTTCAAGTGATGCGTTGTTGCCGGTTGTCCAGAGTATCCCGACATTCATTGGTCTCGGCTCTGTTTTATTGAACCAAGGCCGCGGTCTTGGCTGCGGCAGTTGTTTGCTGTGCAGCGGCTGACTTACCTGTCTTCACAGCTGCTGCGGTTGCGGCGGCTTTAGCTTTAGCCGTGGCCGCAGGCTTGGCTGGTTCTGGCGTGGCGATCGTTGAGCACTTCTGCTGGAAATCCTTGTTGGCTTTGTCGAGTTCGGTCATGCGAGCGAGAGCTTCGCGTTTGACCTGCGCGGTTTTTGTTTTTCCAGCAGCGACCTTGGCGATGCGATCGGGTGTGCCCTCCTTGCGCAGGTCGGCGATGCGGGTCGTCAGTGCGATGCAGGCTGGATCAACGTTTTTCGCAGCCGTTTTGCTTTGCTGGTCGATGGAGCCGGTGGTCAATTGTAGGCTGCCATCGCTGGCGCAGCCGGCGAGGTTAAATGCGAGTAACAGCGCGGAACTGGAAAAGATAATCATTCTGTTCATTGTAGGTCCCCGTTGGTTATTGGGTGATCTGCGCGAATCAAATCAACGCGTATACCCAAGTGTGGAGCATCCAGCGCGGTATCCGGCAAGAAGCGACGGGAAACCTAAAACAGGTATATCTGTTGTTTTAAGTCCGGATTTTGTGTTGGTGTGCTCAGCGCGTCACAAGGTCTCGCCACATCATGGAAAGAATTTCCTCAGGGTGGTGTTTTTCGTGCTCTGAGCAGAACTAGTGCTCCGTACGGCCTTTTATTCTTCCGGACATCGCGACATCGCTGGAGTGCATGTTTAGGTCGAAAGCATCGTGGATCTTTTCCAAGGCCTCTTTGCGGTTCATTTGACCGTCCATTTCGACAGCATTGGCGACGTGCTGGGCGACGTCAGACAGGAGCCTGCCCCATTCAGTTACATCGTGGTGAAAGGTTTCTGGATCGAAGATGACTTGCAAGGTGCCGTCGGCCACCCATGCGCGCAGTACCTCTACGGCCTGGTCCGCATCGACAACCCCGTCGGGGAGTTCGAGCTCTTCCGGCATTTCTTCAAGTTCATCGTCATCATGCATGGTTGCTACCCTTCGCCCATTTTAATGGGTTTCGAGAGACGGTTATCAGACTTCGGGAGTAAGGGCGACATCGAGGGGATATTTTTGTGGCGCTCAACGGAGCCGGTAAATTCGGTCGCTTGGGCGGGCATAACCAAGAACATCGCGCGCGATTTCAGCAACCAAATCGGGGTCAGGTTGATCGGGTGCGAGTAGAGCGATTTCATTTTTGATACTGGAACGTGCGTGATCTAGGCTTTCCGCCTCGAACTCCAAAATCGTCACACGCGAACTCAGCGCCGTCCGCGCCTGCAACCCATAACGGCCCGCCACCGTGTGGTAGGTAAAATAGGCACTCAGCGCGGTGCAGCTCACAAGCGTAAAGAGCTGCCAGCCGAACGTACGCCGTCTGGTGCGAGGTCGGTAGGACATATGATTGTCTTTACTTACGCAAAACACTTACTTGGACGGTCAATCTAACAGCCCAGACTTAAGGGTGAGTGAATTCTCCCCGTTCTACAGATACTTAATTCGCCAAACGAAGAATTACTGGGAAATCGATCCCTGCAACCGATTCAAACGACGGCCTTTCCGCGCAGCACGCTCTTTCCGGCGAACTCAGCGATATCACCGAGTTCCTCTTCGATGCGGATCAACTGGTTGTATTTAGCCAGTCTGTCCGAACGAGAGAGCGACCCGGTTTTGATCTGTCCAGCGTTGGTGGCGACGGCCAAATCGGCAATCGTCGAATCCTCGGTTTCGCCGGAGCGATGCGAAATTACTGCCGTATAGGCGGCGCGCTGGGCCATGTTGACTGCTTCCAGCGTCTCCGAAAGCGAGCCAATTTGGTTTACCTTCACGAGAATTGAGTTGGCGATACCCTGCTCAATGCCGCGGGTAAGACGCTCCGTGTTGGTGACGAACAGGTCGTCGCCGACCAACTGGCAGCGGTCACCGATGAGCTCGGTCAGCCCCTTCCAGCCATCCCAGTCATCTTCGTCCATGCCGTCCTCGATCGATACGATCGGGAAGCGGTTAACAAGATCCTCGAGGTACTTGGCCATACCGGCGCTATCAAGCTGCTTATTCTCTCCTGCTAGGTTGTACTTGCCGTCTGCGTAGAACTCTGTGGCGGCGCAGTCGAGCGCCAGAACGATATCGTCGCCGGGTTGGTATCCCGCTGCTTCGATGGCCTTCATAACAAAACCCAGCGCTTCGTCGGCCGAGCTTAGGGCTGGCGCGAAGCCGCCCTCGTCTCCAACGTTGGTGTTGTGAGATGCCTCTTTCAGCGACTTCTTTAGGGCATGGAAAACCTCAGCACCCATGCGGATGGCATCGGCGCAGGTCTCGGCCGACACGGGCATAATCATGAATTCCTGTATATCGATCGGGTTGTCGGCGTGGGCGCCGCCGTTGACGATATTCATGAGTGGAACCGGAAGAATATGCGCGCCGGTACCACCAAGGTATCGGAACAGTGGTAGGCCCGAGGTCTCGGCGGCTGCTTTCGCGACAGCCAACGAAACACCGAGGATGGAATTTGCGCCAAGTCGTGCCTTGTTGGGGGTGCCGTCTAGAGCTATCAGGGCCGCATCGAGACCGCGTTGATCTTCAGCGTCCATTCCAACGAGGGCATCGTAAATCTCGCCGTTGACACCATCGACCGCCTTTTCGACGCCCTTGCCCGAGTAGCGGTTAGGATCGCCATCGCGCAGTTCAACGGCTTCGTGGGCCCCCGTCGACGCCCCGGAAGGTACAGCAGCGCGACCGAGAGAGCCGTCTTCGAGAATGACATCGACCTCGACAGTTGGATTGCCACGGCTGTCTAGAATTTCACGAGCATTGATGTCGATGATGGCGGTCATGCCAAGGTCCTTCCTGCGGCTTAAGCCCCGTTGCAAATCTTTGCACCTCTTAGCCGAGTGCCGCTGTCGAGGCTAGTACATGTACATAGCCGGCTTCAGACAAGTTGTCTGGGAGCTGCGACCGTCATGGTAGTCGAGTGACCTGCACTTCATCGGAAACGCCGTGGAGGGGCTTTAAGGCGCAGATATTTATACTTGTCGGCCTTTGATTAGATGCCTTATCAGAGCCCGGCAGTGTGGATTCCGACAGTGTGCTTTTGACACAGGGACGGTTGGTCCGGTGTTGGCTGGGCGGTCGCAATACGCATAGATTAGGCCCCACGACAGGGGCACCCCAAAATCCCTCATTCGGGCTGTTCTTTTTAGCGCAGCCTTTTTTGTTACAATCAGTTTCAGAGAACAATGTGAGCCGAGCAAATGGCATCGAAGAAGGCACTGGTACTGTTATCGGGCGGGCAGGATTCAACGATCTGCCTCGGCTGGGCATTGGAGCGGTTCGACAGCGTTGAAACCATTGCCTTTGATTATGGACAGAGGCACCACATTGAATTGGAAGCGCGCCTTGAAGTGCTGAAACGTATTGGCGCCATCAAACCGGAATGGTCCAGGCGGCTGTCGGGCGACCACTCGCTGGTGCTGACTGAGCTGGGGCGGATTAGTAAAACTTCGCTGACGCGTGAGGCGGAGATCGTGATTTCGGAAAGTGGGTTGCCATCGACCTTTGTTCCGGGGCGGAATCTGATTTTTTTGACCTACGCTGCTGCGGTCGCCTACCGCAGGGGCATTGCGACGCTGGTAGGTGGGATGTGCGAGACCGACTACTCAGGCTATCCAGATTGCCGCAACGATACCCTAGATAGTTTGGAACGCACCTTAAGTTTGGGAATGGATCAGACGTTCGAGATCCAAACACCGCTGATGTTCATTGACAAGGCGGCGACCTGGAAGCTGGCGCAAGAACTCGGTGGCGATGCATTGGTTGCGTTGATCATCGAGCATACCCACACTTGCTATATCGGCGATCGGACAAAGAGGAATTCATGGGGCTATGGGTGTGGGGAATGCCCTGCCTGTGAGTTGCGCGCGAAAGGATTTGATCAATGGCAAGCCGACGTGAATTGATCCGGGCGATTGACCTCACTCTGTCAGGCAAGTGGGAGGAAGCCCACAAGCTCGTGCAGAAACATTCCGATGACCGGCGTGCAAACCATATCCACGCTATCCTGCATCGGCAGGAGGGCGATAAGACGAACGCAATGTATTGGTATGAACGGGCCGGCTTCGATCAGTGGCCCAATACCGATCCCGATGGCCAGTTGCTGACGCTACGGGAACAACTTGAGCACCAAGCGTAGTCGTTGGAGGAATTGCATTCGGCTTTATGTATCAAGTCAAAGAAATCTTTCTCACTCTCCAGGGCGAAGGAGCCCATGCCGGCAGAACCGCGGTGTTCTGCCGGTTTTCCGGCTGCAATCTATGGTCAGGGCGGGAGCAGGACCGGGACAGTGCGGGTTGTTCTTTCTGTGATACGGATTTTATCGGAGCGGACGGGCCGGATGGCGGCTCGTTTGCAGGCGCCGAAATCTTGACGGCAGCGATCCTTGCGCAATGGCAAGGGAGCAGCGAGCACCGGTTCGTGGTTTTAACCGGCGGTGAGCCGATGCTGCAGGTAGATGAAGCGTTGATATCGACGCTGCATCACCATGGTTTTGAAATCGCCATTGAGACAAACGGCACTTTTGAAGTACCGAGGTCGATCGATTGGATCTGCGTTAGCCCGAAAGCAGGCACAGAACTAGTGCAACGATCGGGCGATGAGTTGAAGCTGGTCTATCCGCAAGCCGATCTTGGACCATCAGACGTCGCGGGTTTCGAATTCCGTTTTCGTTACCTGCAACCCATGGACGGACCTGACCTTATAGCGAATACAGCAGGGGCAGTTGCCTTTTGTCGCAGCAATCCTCACTGGCGACTTTCGTTGCAAACTCACAAACTAATAGGCATTCCATGAGTAATGAACGGTTCAACCCCGCCTGACCACAATGTCTGGCCGGACAACGAGAAAAACTCTAAGTAGCCACGCATGAGAATCTACAAGGACTTCAAATTCGAAGCGGCCCACTATCTGCCCAATGCTAAGCCGGGGCATCCGAATTCGCGTGTTCACGGTCATTCGTTTCGCGCAAGGATTTGGGTCCAGGGGGAGCTTGATCCGACGACCGGTCTCGTTGTGCATTTTGACGATTTAACAGCCGCGATCGCCGATGCCAGGGATGCTCTTGATCATCGTTTCCTAAACGAAATCGACGGGCTCGAGGTGCCGACCTTGGAACGCATCACGATTTGGCTGTGGAATCGGCTTGCCAACCGGCTGACCGGATTGGCCCGGATTGAAGTGTCGCGGGATAGCTGCGAAGAAGGTTGCATCTACGATGGCCCACGCGAGCCCGCGACACCCATTGCTGCGGAGTAGCCGATGGCGACTGACAACGATGCAAAAGTTGACCAACTCGGAAGGCATGTGGCGATGCCGCAAAATCCGGAAGAGGCGGTTTTAGAACGGGTGCCCAACCCGCATCCGGACGCGCACTATG
>DAOUZE010000135.1 GCA_030665765.1 Filomicrobium sp. | reverse complement strand
AGCTGCCCATTCTGGTGCATGGTTATGGCATGTGCCGTTGCAGGAACGCCAGTTTGCTTCCATTCCTCTGGCGTGCGGATGTCCACCAGAAGAATTTCACCCTTCAGCACCTTTTCGTGAGCCGTCGCCGCTTCCATTTTGGTGACTTGCTGAGCGCCAAGCGGACCTGCCGCCAATAACATTCCGCACAGCATCGCAACCGGCCATAACCAGCTCCTTAAGACCGGAGGGCCAGAAATTCCGGAATACCATGTGCGCATGTCGACAAACTCCTTGTGGTCCAACACGCCTAGTTCACAGATGGGCTGTTCTTGGGCCAAAAGCGATAGCCAAGCCACGCCCATAGCAAGCCAATCAGGAACTGAACGACAAAGACCCCAGTCGGTGCCCCGAAGCCTTTGACAGCAATGATCTGCACAAAGGCCAAAGCATAGAGTAGCAGGAAGCCGGCGCAGGAGGCCGCGAAGGCGGCGACGATGATCTTCTGCCACTGGTCGGCCTCGCGACCCATCAAGAACGCGACTGCTATCACCAGTGGATTTAGCAGAGCGACGATGAGGATTGCGTACGGGTCAAACGGCTGTAGCACGATCATGCAGGCACGCCTGTGGGTCTTATTTATTGGAGGTCTTCTTGTTGCCGTCAGTAGACGACGTCTGAGTTAGTTGTGCTTCTTCGTACTGTATGAACCAACCGATCATCTGGCGCCACAGTGCTTCCGCGAGATCTGGCGGCAGGCCGCGCTCATCGGCGCGATCCCTGACCCTGTCGATCACCTGCTGGATGCGCCATGGCACAACGGCACCCTCTGGCCCGTGCCGCTTAATCTGCCATGCTCTATCGACATATCCGAAGCGTTGTGCCACGAGATCTACAAGTTGCTTGTCGATCTCATCGATCGCCTCGCGGACGTGGGCCATTTCCGTACAGTGTTCAGGCTGGCGTGGGTTCATGATTGGCGTCTGCTCCTAATTGATCCTCAAGGGATTAACGCGAGGCTCAAGAGAATGCAATTTAGCCGGATTTCCAAGACCATCGGTTGGCAATTGTAGCCGTCCTGGACCTTAGTTGAAAGTGTACTTCCGCCTGGCCGGCCACCAGGCTCAACCTTGTCAATTAGAACGGGCTGGTCAAAGCCTGCGGACCGCATTGCTTCTCGATCCGAAGCCATGGGGCCAGCATCTCAGTCAAACGGTTGTCGCCGTATCTCAACAAGATCATCAATCTCGGCAGCTCGCGACAATGCAGGCAACGGATCAATTGCGCACCCCTAAACCCACCAACGCTTCGGGACGAGAAACCGGCCGGCTGCATCTTCGATCGCCTGGCCGGCGCGCAGAAGGGTGGCCTCGTCAAAGGGCTTGCCGATCAGCTGCAGACCGAGCGGCGTGCCCTCAGAAGAAAGCCCGGCAGGTACGGAGATACCCGGAAGTCCCGCCATGTTGACGGTGACCGTGAAGATGTCCTCCAGGTACATTTGAAGCGGGTCGCCGGACTTTTCACCTATGGCAAAGGCGGGGGCCGGAGTCGTTGGCGTCAATACGACATCGACGGTTTCCCAGGCGGCGTCAAAATCGCATTTGATCAGCCTTCGCACCTTTTGTGCCTTCAGGTAGTAGGCATCATAGTAGCCAGCCGAGAGCACGTAGGTGCCGATTAGGACGCGGCGTTTTACTTCGTCGCCGAACCCGGCTGAGCGGGTTTCCTCATAAGTATCGATAAGGTTTTTCCCGGGAACGCGCAGGCCATAGCGAACACCATCGTAACGCGCGAGGTTTGAGGAAGCCTCGGCCGGAGCAATGATGTAATAGGCTGGCAATGCGTACTTGGTGTGGGGCAGCGAGATGTCGTGTATCGAAGCACCGGCATCCTTGAGCCAAGCAACCCCCCGTTCCCACAGCTTGGCGACTTCCTCCGATATTCCTTCGATGCGGTATTCCTTCGGAACGCCGACGCGCAGACCTTTCACGCCCGCGCCGAGACCTGCTTCGTAATCGGGCACGTCCGCATGGACGCTGGTGGAGTCCTTGGGATCGTGACCGGCCATGACCTTCAGCATCAATGCGCCATCGCGCACCGTCTTGGTGATCGGCCCGGCCTGGTCCAGCGAGGACGCGAAGGCGACGATGCCAAAACGTGAGCAGCGCCCGTAGGTCGGCTTAACGCCAACTGTTCCGGTTAGTGCGGCAGGCTGGCGGATCGAGCCGCCGGTGTCGGTCGCGGTGGCCGCCAGACATAAATCGGCGGCGACGGCTGCCGCGGAGCCGCCGGAGGAACCGCCTGGAACCAGCTTGTCGTCCGAGCCGGTGCGGCGCCAGGGATTAACCGCTGGACCGAAAGTACTCGATTCGTTTGATGAGCCCATGGCGAACTCATCATTATTGAGCTTGCCCAGCATCACCGCGCCGGCATTCCATAGATTTTGCGTGACGCTCGATTCATAGGTCGGCTTGAAATCATCAAGGATCTTGGAACAGGCGGTGGTCCGCACACCTCTGGTGCAGAATAGGTCCTTGATGCCGAGCGGAAGGCCTTCCAAACGCCCCGCTTCGCCCTTGGCGATCCGCTGGTCAGCCACTTTAGCCTGAGCCAAGGTGTGGTCTGGGGTCGGCAGTACATAGACGTTGAGGTTGCTGTTGCCCGCTTCGATTGCATCAAGGTGCGCTTGCGCCAACTCGGTTGCCGAGAAGTCCTTTTCGGCAAGGCCATCGCGGGCCTCAGACAGTGTCAACTTCGTCAGATCATTCACGGAATATCTTTCTGCGTTTCTTGGAGCGGAAAACCTTTGCGCCGGCTGCCATGCGGCGTGCGGTTACTCAACAATCTTAGGCACGACGAACAAGTCGTTCTCGCTCATGGGGGCGTTGGAAACGATCTCATCGGCTTTTTCGCCGTCGTTCACAACGTCTTCGCGTTGTTTCAGGGAGATCGCCACGACGCGGGTCATCGGTTCGACAGTCGCGGTGTCGACCTCATCCAGCTGTTCAACCCAGTCGAGGATGGCGGACAGCTCGCTCTCGAGCCCGGCGGCCTCCTCGTCGGTGATTTTAATACGTGCTAGATGCGCGATGCGCCGGACGGTTACCTCGTCGACGTGCATGGTTCCCCTCGCGGTCATTGTTCGCTGACTTCAAGGATTGGCTCAATAGCCGTGAAGGGCGTCGTGCGCAACCACGCCGTCCGCCGATCGCTAAAAAGTCAGTGACCGGCGCCGAACCAACCGCGCAGAAGGGCTGTGAAAATGTCCGAATAGTCGTCTGTCCAGGGGCGCACGCTGGTATACTCGGGGCGCCGAGCGCCATTCCAATCCAGCGCCCGCTCCAGAAGGGCCTTATCACGGCCGACGAGCATTACGGTCGAAGGCAAATTGTCGTACCCAGGCTTCTCCGGCCGGTCGTCTATGAGCACGGCATGCAGCCCCCCGATCTGCGCCAACGTCGCTAATACAGCTGGCGGCAGATCGAGGTGATTATTGGACAGGTGGAGCGCCAGCAGACCGTTGGGGGCGAGCTTGGAGATATAGAGCTGCAAGGCTTCGACTGTCAGAAGGTGCACTGGGATCGCATCAGAGGAAAACGCATCGATCAGTAGGTAGTCGAATGCCCCGTCGTTGCTGTTGGCTAGTGTCAGTCGCGCATCGCCTAGGATGATATGAGCATCCGGTTGGCATGTAGACAGATAACGGAACAGTTTCGGATCGCGCGCTATATCCACGACGGCCTGGTCAATTTCGTAAAATGTCCAGCTGTCGCCTCGTTGCTTGTAGCAGGCCATGCTGCCGGCACCGACACCGACAACACCGATATTCAAAGCGCCACCACCGCGTGCCGTACGCAAGAGCTTAGGGACACGTGTCATTGGTGCGCCCGGATAGTAGTAAGCACCTGGCACCGGTTTCAAAACGGGGTTGCCTGCCGCGTCGGCTAAACGTTCAACGCCATGCGCCGTGGTCCCGTGCATCAACAGGCGCATTGAGTCACTCGTATCGATCACTCGGTGAACTCCAAAAAAGCTGCGCACCGCATGGGCTTCGTAACGCCCCTCGGGCAGCAAGAAGACCGCGAGCAGCATTGAAGCCATAATTGCCATACGGCGGCTGGGGACCTTCGCATTGTAGAGAAGAATGGCAAACAGCACGGAGACAACGAGGATACGCAGATGCATTTGCCCTTCGATAATCCCGGTCGCGATCAGAATCCTGGTAGTCAGCAGAACAGCCGCAACTCCGGCAACAAGATGCAAGGCATCAAGCCAATCACGGCGGTCCTGGGGCTTATCTAGAATATCTGGACGCATCAGAAGGCTTGCCGCCAACAACAGCGGAAACTCGAATACCGTAGTGAATATTTGCGGTGCGATCAGAGCTGAAAAGATACCGCCGAGCACACCGCCAAGCGACATCAGCAGATAGAATTCGGTCAGATTGCTGACGGCGGGTCGGCGCAAATAGAGTTCGCGATGGCAGGTCAGGGTTACGAGCAGGAACGCCAAGAGGCTGGCGACCATCGCCAGCTTCGACGTTACGGCGGTGATGGAGGCAGTGGCTAAGATGGCCAGCCCCGCCACCGCCACCTGGCGGTTGAGCAGGAATCCGTGGGGGACCAGCGGCTTCTTGCAGAAGGTAATGATGAAAGTCCCGAGGAACGCGGCGAGCGGAAGCACCCACAGGAACGGTGCGGAAGCGATATCCGTCGATAGGTAGGTTGTAAATGCGACCAATAGGGCGGAAGGTACAAAGGCCAAGGCGATCCACACCGCGCGGTCCCTCGACGTGATCACTGCGCCGGAACTGGTTTCTTTATTGGTTGCACCGCACTTCTCATAAGGCAGTTGCGCACCTGCTGAACCGGCAAGCATCAGTACGCCGCAGACGGAAATCAACGCAGCCAGAAGACCAAAACCCAACGCCCACCATGTGCTCTGTTCGACAAGGCCGAGCACTGGCTCGACAACGAAGGGGTAGGACAGCAACGCGAGCATGCTGCCAATGTTGCTGGCGCCGTAGAGAAAATAGGGGTCGTTGGCGTGGCTGTGTCCGCTTTTTGCAAACCATGATTGCAGCAGGGGCGCATTAGCAGACACGGCGAAGAACGGCACTCCAACACCGACGCTCAACACCCCAAGAAGCCACAGGTAGGCATCCCCCGTCGGCGCTTCCAAACCGAACGACGGAAGAGCGATCGGCAAAGCGAACAGCGCGACGATCAGCAATGCGAGGTGCGTCATCAGGGCTGGTGTTGGCGCAAGATAACGATTGAGGACATGGGCGTAGGTATAGCCGGTAAGGAGCGCTGCCTGGAAAAATACCATGGAAACCGCCCAGACCGACGGAGAGCCGCCCAGCTTGGGTAGTACCATGCGTGCGAACATTGGTTGCACCGCAAACAGAAGAAGGGCGGAAAGAAAGATCGTAAGTGTGAAAGCTGCGAGTGTAAGCCTTTCGTTGGCCGCCGCGAACGCTACCCGTGGCACGAGCCAATCTCTCAACGCATTCATGTCCGGTCACACCTAAAAGCAAAAATCTAAGGTGTGACGGTAGACTAAAAAGCTTGCTTCCTGTTTAAGGCACCAGGATTTTGATCTCTAAGCCGCATAACAACCTTTCAGGAGCCCAAGCACGGGCAAGCTGCGTATTCCGTTAACAGTGCCTAAACATCAAGGACTTCGCCGATCTTAGGGACGACAACATCCTCGCCGCTCATCTCTTCGATGAAAGCATCAGGCGTTTGATCAATGATCGGGAAGGTGCCGTAATGGCAAGGGATGACCAGTTCAAAGTCGAAGAACCGTTTGCAGGCCATTGCCGCGGTCATGGCGCCCATGGTGAACCGGTCGCCGATTGGGACAAGGCCAATGTCGGGTTCGTAAATCTCGTCGATCAGTTCCATATCGGTAAAAATGTCGGTGTCGCCCATATGAAGAACCACAGGGCCATCTTCTGGGGTTATTATGAAGCCATTGGCTGACCCGAGCGGAAAACCGACGTCTTGCTCGACAAGTCCAGCCGAATGGTCGGCGCGGACGAGCGAGGCCTTGAAGTCACCAAGATCAACCGTGCCACCGGTATTCATCGGCTCGA
Organism: Filomicrobium sp.; assembly: GCA_030665765.1. GTDB lineage: Bacteria > Pseudomonadota > Alphaproteobacteria > Rhizobiales > Hyphomicrobiaceae > Filomicrobium. Next base: position 2,879 of record DAOUZE010000135.1, on the reverse strand, counting down.
ATGCCGTCACACCCTGTTTTGCAAGCCACATGCAGAGGTCATAGTTGGTCACGACTTTCGCGCCGGTCGAGGTGGCAATTTCGACGGTATCGCCAATGTGATCGCCGTGCCCGTGGGTGAGGAGGATGTGTGTTACCCCGGACGTCACGGCCTCCTTGGCCACTACGGAAGCCTCAAAGGTGGAGTTACCCGACAAAAAAGGATCGACGAGGATCACGCTTGAATCCAGCTCGAAGCGGAAGCAGGAATGTCCATACCATGCAATCTTCATAGCGGTCTCTCTCTTGGAAGCGTCGCGTTCACTTGAACACACGCAATATATGTGTGCAGCAGAGTATAAAGCCCTCAGCGCGCACAACAACGGGTGAAAGTCAGACAATGGCAAACGAGAGCGGAGAGACGTACTGCGCAGGACAGATATTCGAAGACGCCGAGGAATTCCGCGCTCTGCTGCCAGACGGCCGCGCGCTTGTCGGAATCGACGCCGGAACCAAAACCTTCGGATTGGCATTATCCGATCTCAGCCGGACTATCGCCTCACCTCTTGAGACGATTCAGCGGAGCAAGTTTTCGAAAGACCTTCTACGCTTTGAAAAACTGATCGAAGAAAATGCCCTTTGCGGGCTTGTCCTGGGTCTGCCGCGAAACCTCGATGGCAGCGAGGGACCACGCGTGCAATCGACACGGACGCTGGCACGCAACTTCGGGCGGACGTTGGAGCTACCGATCCTGCTGTGGGACGAACGCCTGACGACAAGCCAGGCAGAGAGGATGCTGATCGAAGCGGATACCAGCCGCAAGCGCCGCGGAGAAGTCATTGATAAACTTGCCGCGACCCTCATTCTGCAGGGCGCACTCGACCGCTTGAAGTGCTAGATATTTGGCGTCAGCATCCTAACACGCACACCCGGCGCGAAAGGATCGCAGGCGATTATCTTTAAGCCGACATACAATCGAGGTTAATTGCGACAATCCGCAAGTTGCCCGGATGGCGTCGCATCCGTGCCAAACTAAGCAGTGATATTTGGTATGTTTTCAAATTGTGTGTGAGAGCGGTCCAGGATGGAACGCGGGAAGTCCATAACCGAGACTATGAAGTGCCCGCCGGAAGACCGGCAGAGCCTGGCACCCAGACAGCCTCGGCCAAAAGCGCCCAGGCTGCCGGCTCCGCTCGAAGCACAGGTTTCCCGTTTCAATGCGCCGGTCCGGCGGGAATTGCGACGCTTGATCAGGACCTCGCCGCGGTTCGGCGATCTTGTCGAAGTCTTTCCAGGTGCCGCATTCGCCATAGCCAGCCGGCATGGCACGAGCTTGGCGCGGGAGAAGGCGCTGACGCTAGTTGGCGAGGGGGCACCGCTGAAGTCAGTGGCTCGCCACTTGGAGCTGCCGACATGGCTCAGGAGGCTGCCGCCTGAAGCCTTTGAGCGGATACTGGATCATGTGCCAGGAGGCGAGATATTTGCGCGCCGAATCGCCAGCAGGTTGCCGAGCAACATTCGATATGCGCCGTTTTGGCTGGAGAGCGTGATGTTCGCCAACGAGGCCGCGCATGAGGATTTTGCGATATGGATCGCGGAACAACCGATCTACAGCGATCGCGGAGAACCGCATCGGATCTTAGCGGTGCTTGCCGCTTATGCTTGGTTTTCCAGTGCCCAGACCAAAGCAAATGAGTTCATCGTTGTTCCATGGCGGCCTGAGATCGCATTCGACACAGCCCTATGCGCGGCCAAGAGCTGGCTGAACCGGCTGCGGCTCGTCATGCAGCTGGAGGCCGGTTCACTGGCCGACGCTTGGCTCGATGCCGGAGACGTGCAGGGTTACAAGTTCACGCCCCTCATCGACTGTGACACGCTGCTGGTCGAAGCGCAGGCCATGCAGAACTGCGCGGATCAATACGCCGAACGATTGACACGTGAGAAATGCCGGTTGTTCTCGATTCAAAAGAATGGCGCGCATATCGCCACACTGGAGATAGGTCCGCATGCGCGCGAGACTGGTGTTCTGACAATCACGCAACTCAAGGCGCGCCACAATATGCCGGCTTCGCTTGAAATCTGGCAGGCTGCCCACGCGTGGATGGCGCAGCAGAGTGGGCTCAAACGTCTGCCCCCGATGCTGGCGCCTGACCGTCCATTCAACGAAAAGACGTGGCGGGCGATGATGGCGCCTTATCGTAACTGCAAGAACGGAGCGCCGTGGTTACCGGTGCGGCTGTCGCAATCCACATTCGCAAGGCTCGACATGGATATGTGCGACCTAGCGCGACGTGCCGGCGTTACCTCCTGGCTATTCACGTGAGCCGGTCCGTTTGCATTCAAAAAGTGGGTTGGGTCCACGCGCTGTCAACGCAATAAGCCGTTTGCAGCGCTATAGTTCTCGCAATTGCTTTTGTTTCCCGGCAGCATACGTTTCATTGGCTTTGGGGGAGCTAAAAACTAATCAGCAAAGTAGTCCATTAATATTATGATCACTTCAAAAGAGGTCCCATTTTTAATCCTTCACCTTTTGCGCCGAGCCGGTTAATGCGGTGACGAGCTTTTTGCCATCAATATTGGTGCCGACCTGACCCCACGTCAGTAAGAGGTGCTCAAGGCGGTCTCAGGCAACGGGTCACCGAGTCAGTCCTCCTTGGTCGAGCAAATAGGGATCGACCGCTCCAGACTCGCCGGTATCGTTCGGCGTTTTGTTCAGCGCGGATTGCTGCAACGAAGACGGACGCGGCAAGACGCCCGCATGTATGCCGTCCGGCTCACCGTGGAAGGAAGAGCGGTGCTTACATCCGCTGGACCGGCCATTGAGAAAACCAGAAAACACTTGCTTGTCGGAGTATCCGGCGGTGACCGCGAAGCGCTGTTCAACTCCTTGAAGCAGATCAT
>DAOUZE010000302.1 GCA_030665765.1 Filomicrobium sp. | reverse complement strand
ATGCCGATGACACGCCGGTCAAAGTGCTGGCGCCAGCAACCGGCAAAACTAAGACTGGGCGGTTATGGGTCTATCTCAGGGATGAACGGGATTGGGCTGGTGACCCACATCCAGCAGCGTTCTACAAGTTCACGCCGGATCGCAGAGGCCGGTGGCCACGCGATCATCTGAAAGACTTCACAGGTTGGCTGCATGCCGATGGCTATGCTGGCTTCGAGGAGCTTTATCGGCGTGGCGATATCAAAGAAGTCGCTTGTCTCGCTCATATCAGGCGCAAGTTCTTCGACATCCACTCTGCCCAGGGCTCGGGTGTTGCCAAAGCAGCGTTGGAACGCATTGCATCGCTGTACCAGATCGAGGCATCCATTCGCGGCGATCCACCGGACAAGCGCAGATTAGTCCGACAAGATTATGCAGCACCTCTCATCGCTGATCTGGAAGCGTGGCTCCATGCCCAGCTCATGCAGATCTCGGGAAAGTCGGCTTTGGCCGGTGCGAACCGCTATGGCTTGACCCGCCTCAAACAACTGCGACCCTATCTCGACGATGGCCGCCTGAGCATTGATAACAATGCCGCCGAACGTGGCATGAGGAGCATAGCTCTTGGACGGAAGAACTATCTTTTTATGGGTTCGAACAACGGCGGCAAATCAGCGGCCATTGCCTACACGCTGATTGAGACAGCAAAGCTCAATGGCGTCGATCCGCAAGCATGGCTCTCTGATGTTCTCGGCCGCATCGCCGATCACAAGATCAATAGGATCGACGAGTTGCTGCCCTGGGGGTATGCTTAGAAAAGCTGAGCAGTGAGAAACGACGGACGGTCATGCTTAGGGCATACCGTCCGAATGATCCTAAACCGTCCGGGCACATATTCCAGGGTCTCTGCAATTAGCTGCTGACCAGGGAGCGATCCGAATCATCGATCCAGACAAAGGCGTCATGCTCCGCACTGATCTTCGACCAGAGCCGGTCGCTTATGAGCACGGAGGCCTGTTTGCCCGTCACCGGCGGATCAACTCACTCCTACCTTTACTTTAATGGGACATCCGCGCCCTTGCCTGCGGCTTTTGCCTGCTGGTAAATGTTCGACATCTTCGAGTAGGTCTGTTTCAGCGCATCGATCCGCTTAGTGAAACTGGCCTGCTGCTCGGGGCTGGTGGTCGCGATCAGATCTCGCAAGCCCCAGGAGCTCCAGAACTTGTTCTTTTCTGAGTAAGTCCCGTCTGGTGCCCGAAAAATTTCATCAAGCATTACAATGTCATGCGGAATGCCGTAGGCGTCTCTGGAATCTTCATAGGTGAAGAGGTAAAAGAAATTATCGAAACCGCCCCAGGTGATACTGGAGAGGCAAAGCGGACAAGGCTCGTGCGTCGCGATGAAAATTGTATCCTTGGGCGAGGGGCGATGCTCCTTAGGAATATTGTAGAATTGGAATATCGCGGTGACCTCGCCATGGAGGAGCGGATTGTCAGATTCCGCGTTGGTGGCTGCAAGTACCGTGGACAGATCAGACTTTCTCAAGATCGCAGCGCCGAACAGTTTGTTGCCCGCACGAACCCCTTCCATGGTCTTCGGTACAATCTCGTTTTCGAGAACAAATAAAACGCGATCTATAAACTCCGCCTTGTCCTTGCCGATAGTTGCTACGAAGTCGGCGTTGCTGGGTTGTCTCCACTCACGGCACACCGGTGAGGCTTCGGTCGCATTGAGAGTCCTGGCAGATCCGAGAAAAATGGGCGCGCCAGCGGATGCGGTGAGACCTTGTACTAAGCGCCGCCGACCCACAATGGTGCTGTTTTCGAGCTTAGTTTTCCTCGACAATGGGTCAGCATCATTGGTCATAGTATTCTTACTCTATCATCGGAGTTGGACTCTTTAACCTTGACTATCCAACCATCGACGTTGCGAAGGCGAAAGCGAACTAAAGTCGGCAGCGCTAGTAAATCCGCACGGAACTGGCGTTGAGAACATAGCCAACGTCAAACGTGGAGGTTCCATCAGAGAGCCCTACGGACTGTTTGCTACCATCGGTACTCAACTTCCCAGTGACCCAAACTGGAGTGAAAAGACCTTGCGCAGAAAACGCCTCGTCTGCCTTAACGTGTATGATCTGATTGGCCGGTGGTGGCGGTGTGTGGATACACGCTCCGACGTAGGGAACGAGCAGGAATTCCCTGATGCTTGTTCCTTCAAACTCGAGCGGTAAAAGGTAGCCGGGAATACGGACTTCCCGGCCATCTAGGTCCATACGCACGGTGCTTCTTTGCAGCGCAATCTTCTTGCGAAATGCGGCCTCCTGTTCAAGCAAACGATCAACATCGAGACCCGACGCATCGAGCGATTGGCGCGCCTCAGCATCGCGTGCTGCCAGTTTCTCATCCACGGCCCTGCCCTGACGTCGCAAAGCGGCGACGCGCAGCACGTCCATAAAGCTATTTTTCTGGTCCGGCTTGAGACGGTAGCTGGGGTCCTCGGATGGCCGGATTGTAACACCCAGATCCCTCCAACCAATTTGCTCAGCGGCGAATGCAGGCCACGACGGAAACATCAAGCCTGCAAACACCGCAACGAGGAAGTGGCTCTTCATGACAGCGGCCCGGATGCGGTTATTTCTGGTCATGTCGCTTGGTCAACGGGCTCAGATAGTGGGGGGACGTAAGCCCTTTTTTTCGCATTGCGATGCCGGTCAGGCACTCACGAACGAGCCGGTTTGCGTTGAGCGCTGAGACATATGTCGGATCGAGCATAGGAGCGAGTTCAACAAGTTCGAATCCGACGAGGTTCGTCTCCGCGCATAGGCGTCGCACGATCGGAAAGGCCTCGCGTGGCGTCAGTCCACCGGGCTCAGGCGTTCCGGTACCGGGCACGTACGCGGGATCGAGTGTGTCAATGTCGAAGGACACAAAGATATACTTCGGACCGTCGGTGGCTTCCTTCAGCACGTCGTCCATTACTGCCTTGAACCCGCGATCCTCGATCTCCGCCATCGTGTGATAGCGAAACCCTTGCGCGCGCATCCACTCAAACGCTGCTTCGTCCGGGTAGTAGCCCCGCAGCGCGACCTGGATGAAGTTCTTTCCAGGAACCAAACCTTCTTCAATAAGCCGATAAACTGGCATGCCGTGGTTTATCAGATGGCCAGCCATGTACTTTCCGGCATCGTAGTGAGCATCAAAATGGACGACGCCAACGTTACCCTTACCGTAGACATCCACCAACGCAGCCACATCCGAATACATCAGTGAGTGATCGCCACCGACAATGATTGGGATGGTCTTCTTGCCATCGCCGATGTCTACGACGGAGCTTTTCACAAACGAGCGGATCGCATGCATGCTGCGTTCCGTGCTCATGATGTCGATCGGCGCGTTGCCGAAGTCTGCGATCACCAGCTCCTGCAACGGGTCAACCATCGTGTGCATATGCGGTTGGCGTGCGCCATAGCCGCCGTACACGTTCGAGTTGCGAACGGCGTTTGGCCCGTGAGAAGCACCGCGCATGCCGGTTCCCATATCCGTCACGGCGCCCATGATTGCGACCTCCACCTTGCTTGCTTTGAGATCCTCCGGCGTCAAGGCAATGGGCAAATGGAAGAAGGTCGGCATCGCATTGAAGCTGTAGCCAACATCGTACTTCTGAACATTAATAATCCCTGGTTCGCGCTTGGGATCTTTGCTGAAGTCGCGAAGTTTTTGCCAGATATTGTAACTTGGGTCCTTAGTGTCGAGCGGAATTATGGGCTTTTCGCCCTCCCGTATTGGCACAGCCGGTCCTTCATACTCGTGGCCAAGATACTGTGCAGATGTTGGGAGCGTTGCCAGAACAAGCGCTGCACTTGCGACAAGCAACCGTAGCGGCATTGAACACCTCATCTAAACTCTCACTTTCAATATTAGAAGAGTGAGCATTACTAGGGCGGAGCGCATCCTCACTCTATCGATGAACCGTGCTTGCGAGTTCAAGCCACCCACGTTCTCGCGGAGATGAGGGGCAGAGTTTAAGAGCTCGTAATCCGTTGGCAACAGTGAGAGTAATTTTAAAGTCGGTGAAGGCGGCACTATAGCTTCGGGCATCGACTGAAGGTATTGCTTTTACTGATTCTTCCGCCGAGGGTTTGCTATGAGACCTGCGAAAAAGTTTTGGCTTGTGGCCGCTAGCTCAGCTCTCATCGCGGCCACGCTTCTGCCGCGTGAAGAGGCGCTCGCACAAGCAAGCCCATCCGCCGTCGCCAATTCCGGCCCCTCGGCTGACCAGGTCTTCCAACAACTCCGAGACAAGACTGACGAGTTTGAAGCTTTGGGCTGGCCGCCGCGAGGCCGAGTTACGCTCTCGCCCAGGCTCAAGCAGGCCTACGTGGACTTCAACAAGCGCCTGTGGACCAACTACAATATTGGTTACATTGTTGCTCCAACCGTGATGATGCAGAAGTCATCACAAGGAGGCAGCGAAGGCTTCACGGCGAATGAACAGGTCCTTTC
>DAOUZE010000228.1 GCA_030665765.1 Filomicrobium sp. | reverse complement strand
CTTGTGGCACACGCACACGTACTCCCGCCCGTCCTTCGGCGCGTGGCTCCGAAGGACGCGGACTCCACCACCGCTCGGTGAAGCCTGCGATCCTGTCGCGCATAGGGATTTTCGCCGCCTTGTTCAGCAAACGTGCTCACGTCCTCAAGCGAAGCGCTGCCGAACGATCGTTATTATGCGGGCGGTATCAAATGGATTCCCTTACTCTCCTCCTGGGTCCCTTCATCTCGCGATGCCTGATCTTGCAGGTCCGCGCCCGCTGGCCGGGCGCAGGCCGAAAGCCGTTTAGAAGCCGGCGGGCCAGCGCAGCGGCGGCGTGGCGAACGGGGCACGTGGAGCTGGGCGCCGGGTCAGGCCATTCTCGCGCAAGCGCCACAAGAACTGGTCGAAACGGTCACCGCCAAAGAAGGGCTCGTTGTGGATGACCATAAGCGGCACGCCGCCATGACCGGTCCGGGCCATGCCCTCGGCGTTGTCGATCCAGACCTGGTCGATCTCTTCCGGGTTCGCCCGGATGTAGTCGATCGCCTCGTCGTAGTCCAAACCGTCGGCCCGGTTCATGTACTCCTTGACGTAGTTCGGCCAGTGACCCTTTGCAGGATCCTTCGAGCCCTCTTCGGACTTCGGGCTCACCACGCCGCTCCAGATCAGGTAGGACACCTGATTGATGTATTCGATCGCCTTGCCCTTCAGCGAGGCGTAGCAAGCGAGGCGGGTAATCCAGAAGATGTAGGGCTGCTTCTCCGGCGGGTGCACGCTGAGCCAGTTGTCCGGCCCTGGAACCTTGTCTTTCGGATTCCAGACCTGCCAGATCGGGTCGGGCACCGGGAACTGGAAAGGAACACCTAAATACTTGCCCTGGCGTCTCGTGTCCCAAACCGAATCCGGGACCTTGTACGGAAGGCTGAACAGACCGCCAGCTTTGCCGCTGCCGCCCTTGGTCGAGCGAACGGCAACGGGCAGAACGGGACGAATGTTCACTTCCACGTTGTAGTTGGAATTCAGCCAGACGATCCGGTTCAGCGCCAGATAGCTGTAGGGGCTGCGCATTGACCAGTAGACGTCGACTTCGAGCGGGTCGTCTTCTGTCACGATCCGCGTCCGCCGCTCGGGGACACCTTCGTCCCTGGGGGGGTAGACGTTGTCGTTGAAATGGGTCCAGAGGAATGCGTTCTGGTTCATCCCCGGATCATCTGTCGTCGGCATTGGCGGCAGTTCTGGCACGACTGGATCGTGCGGCCAGGTCGTATCCAAATTGGCATTGAGTTCGTCGTACAGCTCAGGCGTTATTTTCGGAAACGGATCTGTCATTTGCTTTTCCCTATTTCGTTCGTTCGTCCAGATCGGTGCGCAATCAGCGCGCGACGGGTTGGGCTTGGCGGCCCTGATCAGGATCTGCCCCAAATTCAACTTAAAGGTTGACGTCGCGTTGTGGTCTGTGTGGTCGTCGAGAAATTCTGGCAAGGATGTCTGCAGAGCAGCCACAGATTGATGGAGCAAAACATGAAAAGGCCAAACGTGACTATGCGTTTTCGGCCATCTTATTTGAGTGAGGAACAAGGGTCCGGCTCAGGCCATGCGGTGGATGGAGCGTTTGTCATAAGTTCTTCAAACAGCGATATCACGTTAACTGGGATAGTTCTGCGGTTGGTCGCCGATTGGCATCATCGGATGAAACCGATATCGTTTAAGCGCCACCGCTTCCCGCCAGAAATCATCCGCCACGCGATCTGGCTCTATGCCAGGTTCACACTGTCCTTTCGGGATGTGGAGGAACTGCTGGCCGAGCGAGGTATTGACGCATCCTACGAGACGGTCCGGCGGTGGTTCCTGAAGTTCGGCCCGTCGATCGCGGCGAATATCCGCCGTTCGCGGCCGCGACCGAGCGATCATTGGCACCTCGATGAAATGGTGATCTCAATCCGTGGCGGCAAATACTGGCTCTGGCGGCCGGTCGACAACGACGGTGAGATGCTGGATTTCCTCGTCCAGCGCAGACGCGATGCACGAGCTGCAAAGAAACTCATGGTGCAATTGTTCAAGAAGTACGGCTTTACGCCGAGTCGAGTTGTGACCGACCGGCTGCGATCCTATTCGGCAGCGTTCCGCGCGATGGGGCTCAAGGCTGAGCACGATCGGGGCTTGCGAGCCAACAACAGGGCGGAGAACTCCCATCAGCCGATACGACGCCGAGAACGAAAACTGCAGCGGTTTAAATCACCCGGCTCAGCCCAACGTTTCCTCGCCGTTCATGCCGCCACATTCAACGCATTCACCCATCAACGTCATCTGCTGCGTCGACCGTATTTCAAGGAGCTTCGCGCCGGTTCATTCCGCACTTGGGCCGGGGCATCCGCCGCTGCATGACGCCTGTTGCCCGCTACATTTTCCTCGAGTGAACGCCGATAACGTGACAAAGCCCTCTGTCGAGGCCCGCCCGACCTTCTTGAAGAAGCCCAGGAATGCGCCACTAGTTAGCGGCGGTTCTACCTGAACAAAGCAGAGCTACGTAAGCCTCTGCCATAGGGGGCCTACTTCGGCTGGTGTCTAATGGTCGTCAGAGTGCGCGCATATGCCGAAAAATCGTCTCTGCTGCTGATCAGCCCACGTGGTGCACCTCGGCCAAGCCGTAGACCGGTGTTGGGAGGCCGACCTGCCGCGCCTTTAACTGGAGCGACAAAAACTGGGAGTGGTGGCGCGACTGGTGCAGGTTGCCGCCGTGGAACCAGAGCGCCTCTTGCTGGGTGGGCTTCCACATGTTGCGGAGCTCGCCCTCCCAAGGACCCGGATCCTTGGAGGTGTCCGACCCGAGCCCCCAGCACTTACCGACCTTGTTAGCCACGTCCTGACTGATCAGCTTAGCTGCCCAGCCATTCATAGAACCGTAACCGGTAGCAAAGACGACCACGTCAGCCGGAATCTCCTCACCATCGACGACGATTCCGGTCTCGCTGAAACGCTCAGCCTGACCGTGCTTGAGCTTGATATCGCCATTGGCCACCAGCTCCGATGCACCGACATCGATGTAGTAGCCCGACCCGCGGCGCAGGTACTTCATGAATAGACCGGTATCGTCTGCACCAAAGTCGAGTTCGAAACCCGCCTTCTCGAGTCGCGCATAGAAGTCACCATCGCGCTCTCGGGTTTCGTCGCATTGTGGCTTCTGCATCTCCGGTAGCACCTTGTAAGGTATTGACGCAAAGATGAGGTCTGCCATATCGGTTGTGATGCCCTTAGCTACGGCCTCCTCCGAATAAAGGGAGCCGAGCGCCAGTTCCATCAGCGTGTCCGACTTGACGACATGCGTCGAACTCCGCTGAATCATGGTTACATCAATCCCTGCCTCCCAGAGGGCGGCACAAATATCGTGCGACGAGTTGTTCGACCCGACCACGACGGCCTTTTTGCCAACGTACTCATCCGGTCCTGGATGTTGTGACGAATGATGCCACTCACCCTTGAATACGTCCTTGCCCGGCAGGTCGGGAACGTTCGGAACGCCGGACATGCCGGTCGCCAGCACCAGATGCTTCGGCTTCAGAACAACCTGCTCTCCGTCCCGTTCGACAGTCACTGTCCACTCGCCCGCCGCCTCGTCATAACTTGCTGATTCCGCGACCGATTTGGTCCAGTAGTTGAGCTCCATGATCTTGGTGTAGCACTCGAGCCAGTCGCCAATTTTATCCTTTGGGCTGAACACCGGCCAATGATCCGGGAAGGGTAGATACGGGAGATGATCGTACCAGACCGGGTCGTGCAGGCAGAGCGACTTGTATCTGTTGCGCCAACTATCGCCTGGGCGTTCATTCTTCTCGATTATGATGGTCGGTACATCAAGGCGCCGGAGACGTGCGCCAAGCGCGATACCACCTTGGCCACCGCCGATGATCACTACATAGGGTTGCTCTTTATAGCCAAGTTCGGCAGCCTCGCGTGCTCGGCGTTCGCTATATGTCTCGCGGCCTCGGAAAGCACCATGGGAGACCCCAGCGTCACGGGTCGGGCCTTTGTGTTCCTCATGTCCTTTAATCTGCTGTGCCGTCGTGAGGAGCGTCCAACAGCCGTCATCCTTTAGGCGGACATGACCCTTTCCGATGACGGCGTCGGTCTCGAAGTTGAGCCAAGCTTCTGTGACGCCGTCCGCCTCCGTCGCCTCACCTGCGATCTGCCAGTTGGTCGGGTTGGTTTTCGCCAAGGTCGCAATGGCCATCTGGCCAATCGCTTCGCGACCCTCCATGGTCTTGATGTTCCAGGTGAAGGCAACAAGGTCACGCCAATAGCAGTCATGGCCGAAGAGTGCTTTCAGAGCGTCGGTATCTTGCTCTTCCAGAGCGCTCGAAAATTTTGCCAACCACGTAGAGACTCGGCCAGTTGGTGCTGTCACGTCCATTATGTCCTCCCACTTGTCTTGTGGTTTGTACCCGACTGCTTCTTCTTACGACTGAAGTCGAAAATAATGTCGCAGGGCATTGCGGTAGGCAACCTGCGAACGCTGAGTCATTGGCAGCCGTTGAGCTTGTCATGTCGAGACCACGAGGCTCGATATCCTCACCGCCTCGCGCGATTGGACTTACTAATGAGAAGCTTTTGCTTGGTCGTCAGGTCACGAGGGGCAAAGCGACCCCTGGTGTCCGCTTTTGGTGGCGGACTCATGCAGGGTGGCAAGTGACGTGACACGTTCCCGTGCATGACTAGAGCCAACCTGAGAGCGGAACAGCGGCGAAATGAGGTGAAATGAAATGTCCGCTTTGGGTCATTAGCGGACATGAGTTGCACAGACTGCTAGGGTCCAGCGACAAGTTTAGAGTTCAAGTTCGTGGGAGGACGCAATGATTCCGAGGAGCAAAATGGCTATGTGGCTGGCAGCACTTGTGAGCTGCGCGGTCACGGCCGGAACGACGGTCGCCGAAGAGGCTACGCCGGGTTTCAATACAAAAATCCCGGAGTCAATTCTGACGCCGGATACCGTCGACACCAAAGTCGGTACGTTGAAGTTCTTCGACGGTATACCCGACGCTGATGCTGCCAAGGCCCTTTTTGCCAACCTTGACCTTAATCGCGGACTTCAAACCATATTGAACGGGATGCCCGCCTCAAATTTCGAGGCGGGACGTCGGGGTCACATTGCGCTCGGTCAGGAGAAAGCGAACCAAGCCATTATCTTCGACGGGCTGATGGATAGCAGTTCACTGTTCCTGACGGGCAATGCTGGCACTGTCTATCTGACTACGTTCCTCGACTTGGAGCGCGATGGACCAACTGTCGTGGAGATTCCAGCCGGAACTGGCCCTGGGATCATGATTGACTCCTTTTCGCGGAACATCATCGACATGGGTCCTCCGGGGCCTCACAAGGGAAATGGCGGAAAGTTTCTGATCCTTCCTCCCGGTTATGCGAAAGCGGACTTAGACGGTCTCATTCCGCAAGGTGACTTTACCATCGCAGAGTCGCGCAGTTATGCAGTCTGGGTCCTGTTGCGCGGGTTTCTAAAGGACGGAAAGCCAGATTACTCCAGCAAACTGTTCAGAGAAGGAGTGAAGATCTACCCGCTAAAGGCTGCCGCCAATCCGCCAGCGATGGAATTTATCGAAGGGACGGGAGCCGAGTTCAACACTGTTCACTCCGCCAGATATGAGTTCTTCGAAGAACTTCATAGCGTGGTCGACCGTGAGCCGCTCGAATTCCTGGATCCTGAACTGCGCGGTCTCTTTGCGTCCATCGGTATCCAGAAGGGCGAGCCGTTTGCCCCGGATGACAGGATGAAAGAGATCCTCGTTCAGGCTGCCAAATTGGGCAATGCAACGGCGCGAGCATTGTTCTGGTACGAGCGAAACCAGGATGAGTTTCTATACAAGGATAGCTACTGGAAGCGCGGCATGATCGGTAACTCCTACGAGTACCTGAAAGACCAGGGCATGGGAGGCCGCGACCTAGATGCAAGAGCGCAGTACTTCTACATGGCGACGTTCAACTCGCCGGCCATGGTCTGGAAGTTGATCGGAAAGGGCTCGC
>DAOUZE010000474.1 GCA_030665765.1 Filomicrobium sp. | reverse complement strand
GGGGCCCGAACATCCGCCAGCTTGGCATAAGTCATCTGCCCTAGGATCGGCTGACCTGCCTGCCCCGGATTGACGGGATGTACGGTGTATCCCTTGCCGAGCAAATACTTCATAGCAAAGAAGCTTGGCCGGCTGGACTTGGCGGATGCACCAACAAAGGCGAACACGCGCACCTCATTCAACACCCAAGTAATGTAATCATCGGTGTAGGCGTCGTGATCCATGCTCACCTTGCTGACTACCTCGCTGGCGGCGGCAACTGCATCCGCCCATCTTCTTCCAACTCGAAGAAGGGGTTATAGGCGATTTCCCACAAATGCCCGTCGGGATCGGCAAAGTAGCCCGAATAGCCGCCCCAAAAGACCTCTCGCACCGGCTGCACAATACGACCGCCACAGCTTTCGGCGAATCCCAGCGCCTGATCGACCGCCTCTTGCGACGCAAGATTGATAGCCAGGCTGACGGCACGAAAACCATCGCCCTTATCGGAAACACCAGCGTCCTCGGCCAACGGGACACGCCCATAAAGGCCGAGCACCGTCCCATTCATGTCGAAAAACGTGACATCCTTGCTGTCAAATCCAGAGGCTACAAATCCAAGTCGCTCATAAAACTGCCGCGAGGCGGCGACATTCGCCACGCCTAAGGTCACCATATCAATGCGAGCTGGAAACACCAATATTAGCCCTTCCAATCAGGTTTGCGCTTCTCGAGAAATGCTCCAATGCCTTCTTTCGAGTCTCGGTGGAGCATATTCTCCACCATCACCGCCGCTGCGTAATCGTAGGCTTCAGCCAACGGTTGCTCAACCTGGCGATAAAATGCTTCCTTGCCGATCGCCACGGTGGCCGACGATTTCGCTGCAATCCGCCGCGCAAAGTCAAGCGCGCTCTCCACCACCTCATCGCTCGACACCACGCGGTTTATGAGACCGTACTCAGCAGCATCATCCGCAGATATCAATTCACCCAACAACAACATCTCCATGGCACGTTTCCGCGAAATGTTTCGCGAAAGCGCCACCATCGGCGTCGAACAAAACAGACCAATATTGACCCCTGGAGTGCAAAACTTCGCGGTATCCGCGGCAACCGCCAGATCGCATGTCGCAACAAGCTGACAACCCGCCGCCGTCGCCATACCATGCACGGCCGCAATAATCGGCTTCGGACAGGCAACCATCCACTGCATTAGCTGCGAACACGCCGACATTGTCTTCACATAGAAGGCTTTACCGCCATCCGCATCTCCGCGGTGCGAAGTAAGCTCCTTAAGATCGTGCCCGGCACAGAACACCGGTCCGTTTGCGGCAAGTACAATTGCCCGCACCGAGTCGTCTCGACCCAATTCCGCAAAGACCGACGTCAACTCGGATAAAACCGATAGCGACAGTGAATTACGTGCGGCAACCCGATTGAGCCGCACAACGCAGATGCCGGATTCCGGTCTCTCTAGTAGAACCGATGGTTCAATCAACGCGCCTTCAATGGCCCCACCAGAAGAACCTATTGGGCTGTTCTGCATACCTCTCTTCTCCATCCATCAACATCCAGCCAGTGGAGGTAGACTAGTGACCAGCATCACCCGCATCCAGCGCGTTCTGAATAAGCTTGTGATGACTTTTGACGAGTTCCACGTTCTCGGGGAATTTCAGTTTCGGAATCAAGCTGACCGCCTCCTCGAGCTCTTCGATAAGGGTCTTCCTTTCCTCCGCCGGCAGCTCCCTGTCGGCGCGAACATCGGCCAACTCTTCCTTAAGGTCGAGTAACGGATCGGCATAATCTCCGGTTTCGGGATCGATACCGTCCAATACAATTTGCACATTTGCAGAGACATCATCGAGTTCAGTGAAATCCTTGAAGCCGTGCTTTGTCGCAATAGCATTGAGCTCTTTTTGCACGCTGACTTCGGTATCGTCAGGTAATTTCTCCAGTCGCTCCGCGATCTCCGCCAAATCCGACTGCGCGGCGACTAGTCCTTTGATCTGCTCTGATGTCAGTTTGAACTGCCTGATATCCCCCGTAGCGTCTTGCGCCAATACGCCGTTGGTCATACTAAACCCGCCCACGAGGCAGGCGACAACCACTGCAATCAACCAATTGCCACACCGCATTGCACGATCCTCCCAAGTGCCGTCCACTAAAGAACGAGCCGCCGCCCCATCAGGCCCGGCCCAATGCCGAACCGTTACCAACAGACGCTCCAGACTAACAAGCGAAACAGACGAGCACGGACATTAGTCGCTCATGGTCGACAGCGCCAACTGCTCCTTTGCCCGAACTTTACGGCCTGAGGAAGCGGATCTAGCGGCAGAATTTCGATCAAAGCACCTAGACAATCAGCCTCCGGCCTAACGCCTCTAAAAGTCAAATAGAAATTTGACGGTATTAATTTACCTCACGTTCAATCTATTGTTTTAATTGTGTTTTTTGGAAATTTTCCGGTTTTAAGCTGTCAATTATTTTAAGCTCAATATCAACAATTTTTATTTTATCTT
>DAOUZE010000009.1 GCA_030665765.1 Filomicrobium sp. | reverse complement strand
GGCTCTGGGGGTACGCGTCGAGGAATTCGACTTTCGCCGCTCCACTCTCAATCCACTGCACCAGGTGGGCACCGTTAGGGGGATCGCTCGGCTTATCCGCCAGGAGGCCCCCGATGTAGTGCACGTCGTAGCCATGCAGCCGATGGTTCTCACCGCAATGGCGGCAAGGCTAGCGCCGAGGACACGCTTCGTCATGCATCTCACTGGTCTGGGATTCCTAGGTATTTCGCAGGGCCGGGCGATTCGCGCAATCCGGCCCGCTGCGATGGCCGCGCTGGGCGGAGTCTTGAAAAGGCCCGATGCCTGGCTTCTAGCGGAGAATCCGGAAGACCATGGGTTTCTTGTCGAAAACGGCGTCGAAACCTGCGACCGAGTGACGATCCTGCCCGGTGCCGGAATCGATGAGGAGAAGTTCCCAGCACTGCCGCCGCGCTCAGCGTCAACCGTCAAGGCCGCTTTCGTCGGTCGCATGATCCGCTCCAAGGGCGTCGAAGTCCTGGCGCAAGCCAGCTGCTTGTTGCGCGACCGGGGTAATGTCATCGACATCTCCCTCTTCGGTGATGCCGATGTCGACAATCCCGAGGCGATCCGCGAAGCGCAGTTGACGGCCTGGCATAACGAAGCCCTGCTGACGTGGTATGGCCGCGTTGCGGATGTAGCCGGGATTTGGCGCGCGTCGGATATTTGTGTTCTACCCTCGACGTCCCGGGAAGGGATGCCACGGGCGGTTCTTGAAGCCGCTTCCTCGCAGCGTCCGCTAATCGTCACGGACGTGCCCGGCAGCCGCCACTTCGTGCGCGATGGCATCGAAGGACTGATTGTTCCCCCGGCGGACCCCGCAGCCCTCGCTGAAGCGTTGACCCGCCTTGCAGGCGATGCGGAGCTGCGCGCCCGCATGGGACAAGCTGCCCGCACCCGAATCCTCGACGGCTTCACAATAGATCATGTAAAAAGAGGCATCCGCGACGCCTATACAGAACTCGTTCGCCAGCAGGCATTATAATGGCGGCTCCACTCCTGACATTGAAAAATATCCGCCTGACCTTCGGCGGCACGCCTCTCTTAACCGACGCCGATCTGATTGTGACGCCCGGTGAGCGGCTATGTCTCGTTGGCCGAAATGGGTCGGGGAAATCGACCTTGTTGAAGATCGCCTCCGGGTTGGTCGAACCCGATCACGGGGAACGCTTCGTGCACCCCAACGCGGTCATTCGCTATCTGCCGCAGGAAGCCGGGTTTACAGGCTACGCCACGACCCGCGAATTCGTCGAGGCGGGACTAAAGCCAACCGATGAACCCCACGACGCACTGCTCGCGCTCTATGCCTTAGGGTTAACCGGCGAGGAGAACACAGAGAGCCTTTCCGGTGGCGAGGCGCGGCGAGCGGCGATCGCACAGGCCATGGCGGCGCGACCAGACGTCTTGCTGCTTGATGAGCCAACTAACCATCTCGATCTGCCAACCATAGAATGGATCGAAAATGAACTCGGCTCCGTCAAGGCGGCACTGATATTGATCTCTCATGATCGGCGTTTCCTGGAGCGTTTGTCCAAGGTTACGGTTTGGCTGGACCGTGGCCGGACACGGCGGCTGGAAAGTGGTTTTTCTGCATTTGAAGCATGGCGCGACAAGCTGATCGAGGAGGAGGAGGCCGAACTGCATAAGCTCGACCGCAAAATCTCTCGCGAGCAACAGTGGATGCACGGCGGCGTTACGGGTCGGCGCAAGCGCAATGTGCGTCGTGTCGCCGAGCTTCGGGCTATGCGCCAGCAGCGTCGGGACCATCGCCGGGTGCAAGGCGACGTCAACCTGGAAGTCTCCGACGGGCTCTTGTCCGGCAGGCTTGTCCTTGAGGCGCGGGGCATTTCGAAATCGTATGGCGGCAGCAGCATCATCAGCGATCTCTCGCTCAGAGTTCTGCGCGGTGACCGGCTTGGCATCGTCGGTCCCAACGGCGCTGGCAAGACGACGCTGCTTAGAATGCTGACCGGGGATCTTGCCCCTGAAACTGGCAACGTACGGCTTGGATCGAATCTAGAGATCGTCACCCTCGATCAAAAGCGGGAGGATCTCAAACCCAATGCGACGCTCGCCGATTCACTCACTGGCGGGCGCGGTGATCAGGTCATCGTCAACGGCAAGGCGCGCCACGTCGCCGGCTACATGAAGGACTTTCTGTTCCTTCCCGAGCAGATGCGTTCGCCAGTCTCCGTTTTGTCGGGTGGCGAACGCGGCCGCTTGATGCTCGCCCGCGCGCTTGCTCAAACCTCAAATGTTTTGATCCTCGACGAGCCCACCAACGATCTCGATCTTGAGACGCTCGACCTGCTACAGGAGCTCCTTGGCGATTACGCTGGAACCGTGATCCTCGTCAGCCATGACCGCGACTTCCTTGACCGGGTGGTGACGAGTGTTTTGGCGCCGGAAGGTAATGGGCTCTGGATGGAGTATGCGGGTGGCTACTCCGACATGATCGCTCAACGTGGCACTGGCCAAGAGATCAATGACACGGGCGCCAAACGCAAAATCCGTGCAACACCGCCGTCTCAAAGTCGACGAAATAGGTCTGTCGCCGCCTCGCCGGTTGGCGCTTCGGGCAAGCAGAAACTCTCCTATAAGGACAAGTATGCGCTTGAGACGATTCCCCAAAGGATCGACGAACTCAGTGCGAGCATTTCCAAATACGAAGAGCGGCTCGCCGTCGCTGATTTCTTCCAACGCGATCCCGATGACTTCTCCAAAGTCACCGCGGCGCTCGCTTCAGCCAAAGCGACCCTTGCCAAACTCGAGGACGAGTGGCTCCAACTAGAAATGAAGCGCGAAGAGGTAGAAGGTCGGTTGAGCTAATGTTGGGTGCCTTGCGGCGATAGAAGCAACGCTTTCGTCCGGCAGGAGCGATGCGGCGCTGCCACGGCCTCTTCGGCGATCAATAAAAGCGGCGATCGACGGTTGTTGATGCGACAGCGCAAATAAGTCGTTGGCAAAATAGAAGGGGCATCGGCCCTTTGCTGCAGCCAAAAGGTCCCCTGCTTGTCCAAACGCTGATCTTCATCGATCGCGACACACGCGCAAAACCTGCGCGGCGGCTTTCGCAAGGGCCAGTTAATGGCCTACAGAAAAGGCGTCCGCAGAATGGGCCTACGCTTAATTGCACACCAATGCCAATCTCCTCGTCCTGCTGTCTCTCGTATTGCGGCAATATAACCATGATCTCAGCGTACCACGTCGCTCTGACATCGATGAGGATGTTGTGGAACGCAGGAACACAAAATCATCTGACAAGTCTCTCAAGGCGACGGAAACCGCTTCAGACCCGCCAGCTCGGCCCAGGATCCCGAGGTATCCAACATGGCGACGGATTGGTGCCTCCAGAATTGGGGGCAAATGAACGGAGGTGCCGCGTTCCTCGACAGCGACTACTTTGGATCTCGGCTTTCGCCTTCGGGTAGACTTGGAAGATCTGGGTCGATGCAGTGCCAATTGGGTGCCGATTTCGTCCAGAAATGCGCAGCGGGCTTATAGATAGAAGGATCATCGAGGCTGCCGGCTTTGATCGAGAGGACATCAGGATAAAAGCTGTTTTCAGCAAAAAGCGGCGTTCCGCACGCTTTGCAGAAATGGCGTATGCGTATTGCTCCGCTGTCAGCAGTGCTGCGGAACGATGCCGTCTCGCCCTTAGTGATTTCGAGAGACTGGGCGGTAACTAGAAACACATATGAGGGAGCGCCTCCGCAAACGTATTGGCAGTCTCGACAGTGACAGACCGCAGCGCCTAGGATTTTACCGTTAATTTTGTAACGGATTGCGCCGCAGAGACATCCACCTTCTGCATTGTTCTGGCCCATGTCCCTCTCCGTCTATTTATATTCTGCGAATTCTACCACGCAAATGTGCGGGTGGCTGCATGGGGCGCTCAATTTGAGACGACATCAGCTGAATTTATCATAGCGAATACGGTCCGGTGGCAGCTTACCTTGGCCTAGTAGAACGCGGATGGCAGCGTCGACCATAGGCGGGGGGCCAGCGACAAAACCGACGGCGTTTTCGCCGAGGCCGACTGAGTTTTCGCTGAGGACGCGGGCAGCAACTTCATGCACAAAGCCTTCGTCTAACCGGATGAGCTCTGAGGCTGGGTGGGTGCTGGAAGGCGCGGCTTCGTGTGATAAGGCGAGAGTAACCTTCAGCCCACCACTGGACATCTCGGTCAAAGCGGCAAGTTTGTCGACATAGAACGTGTCCGCCAGTGTGCGGGCCCCGAAATATAGTTGACCACTATAACCGGGGAAGTGCTTAGCCCGTATAGCATGTTCAAGGATCGACATTATGCCTGCGATGCCCGAGCCGCCTGTGATGCAGATCAAATCCCCGTCGGCCTCTGGCTGAAAGATTGCCTTCCCAAGGGGCCCGAAAAGTGAAATTTCGGCGTCCTTGCCCGCGCTTTTGAAGAGCCAGTCGGAAAAGACACCACCCGGCTTGCGCTTGATCAAGAACGTCAGACGGCCGGTCTGCTGCTCGTAGTTTACCATCGAGTAGGCACGGCCACCGGACACGCCCGGAGCGTTTATGACCATGAACTGACCCGCTGAAAAGGTGGCTTTCTCATTCAGCACCACATCGAATTGTATGACGTCAGAGGTCAGCTTGCTCAGTTCATCGATTCGACCAATAAAGCGCCTCGGCGCACCTTCTTCTGCCTGTGTCACAAGAGCGGGGACGCGTATGACGCAATTACCGCGTGCCCGGGTCTGACACATCAGAATGTCGCCCCTGTCTCGCTTCAGCCTCTGAGCTCCTGGCGCATCGGGCCAGACGTCGAAAACGTCGCCGCTCATCACGCGTGCGCGGCATGTGCCACATGTGCCGGTGGCGCATTCGTAGGGGAGCGTTAGACCGGAACCAAGCCCGTCGAAGAGCACCGTTTCGCTGTCGTTTTGCGCATCAATCGGTAACTCGCCGGACTTCGTTTGAAAGATTATGGACATGGACTATGTGTTCAGCGCTACCAACTAGGACTTGAAGAAGTCATCGTCGTCCATATCGTCTTCGTCCTCGAATTCATAGAGGAGTTCTTGTTCGATGAAGGCCATAAGATCGTCGCCATCGACCTTAACGTCGTATGACTTAAGCGGCCTTTCGGTTTCGCCCTGCAGTTCGAGCGTCGCAAGGTCCCAGGCCCACAAGTGCTTAGTGCATGTGAGTACGCATCCCGCGATCACGCCTGATTCTTCTAACGGCTCCTCCATATGCGGACATACAGGCGGCATTGCTCGGTACCCACCGTTGTAATGAGCGATAAGGACTGGGATACCGCCGGCCACCCAGATCTTCTTGAGCGAGTTTTCCGGCACGTCCGTCGTCTTGCAGACTTTTATCCAGCTCATTGTTACGTTGTGTCTTTCCAGATTGGCTAATCAAGAGCAATCATCCGGGTCGGCTAGGCGTCAGGTCGGCAACCGCGCAATCAACTGAAACATGCAGTCGATATCAGAGCGGCCAGTGTGAGCCCTTGTCGAGACGGCGGTTGTCGAGACGAACTTCGCGCTTCACGAACATCGCAATTCCATCTTCGACCTTCAATGTGTCGATGTATCTGCCGAGTAGAAATAGCCGGCTCTCGCCAGAGTCGATGTGCGAGTTGGTGCCGTCGAGCATGTTCTGAAAAAATACAACTGAACTTAGGGCCTCTGCGGACCGACCATCGTCTGCTATGTCCACCGTATAGACCGAAGTGTGCCGGTGCAGCGGTGAGTGGTCCGTGTTGTGCTTGGGCAGCATCCTGACCATATTTTCCATGTCCTTGTAGTCGCCCTGAAGGTAGATCATGTCCTTATTTATTTCGGGGCTAAACGACGTGATGGCGTAGTGGAAGTCAGGTGAACACAGTGCAAGCCAGTCCTCCCAGCGCTGATCGTCAAGCGCCAATGTCGCCCGGTAGATCGTCTCCCGCACCGCCAAAACCGTCTCCAGACTGTAGCTGGGCATAAAAGTAGTCCTCCTGGATGCGGTTCTAGCTGGCAGTTGGTCGGCCTTCGTTACACCGCGAACGGAACATCATTAGAGCCCGCGCAAGTAGAGCAATTTTGAAACGTCGGAGTTGTCCGACGTTTCGTTGGTCGAGAATTACTCGGCGGCAACGGCCTGCGAGGGAGAATAGGCCTTGTCCGGCTCGCGCGGTGAACGGTTCATCCACCGGCCCCACTCGTCGTAGTAGTGGCGCATGCCGTTTTCATCGTGGATCGTTTGGTTCTCCTGACGACCATGCAAGATGTTACGCGGTTCCGTGCCCGGACGCATTGTTGTGCCCTGGCCCGCCACACCGATGAGGTCCTCGTGCAGGTTGCGGCCGAAAGGGCCCCAAATCGAGTTGTGGTGATTGATGCGTGTCATGCGCTCCTCAGGCGTGTCACTCTTCAGGCCGAGGCCACGGAACTCAATCATTACCTCATCTGGTCCGAGTGGCGTCACCACGTCGACGCGAAGCGCTGAACCACGAAGGTTAAAATTGAAGCCTGGGAATAGGTCAATCATGTACCATTGGTTCGGAGGCAAGTGCGGGAAAGACAGCTCCGCGCGACTTTCAAAGCCTTCGTAGTTTGCGTAGTTAACCTCAAAAGTGCCAACTACGACATGGCCGTGATCGAACGCCTCATTCTTGCGCGCGAAATAAGCGTCGTTGAAGCCAGTTACGCGGTTATGATAGTGCATGAAGTCATGATAAAATTCGCTATTAGTGTCGTGCCATAGCTTATAGTTCGTGCCGATCACAGCTTTGTGGTAGTGGAAAACTTCAAGTGGCTCTTCTTCCAGCGTTTGGCGAAGGCACTGGAAAGGCTTGCTGGCCCAATCTTCAAGAGAGACCGATGGGTTGTCATCGAGGTTCACCCAGACGAAGCCACCAAATTTTACTTCGCAGCGCAAACGGCGCAGCCCCACGTTCTCCTTGCAGAGCCGATCCTGGTACCCCTCTTTCTCGCGCGCGACATACACGCAGTTCCCCTTCAAATCGAACTGCCAAGCGTGGAACATGCATGTGATCCGCGTGGGATTGCCCGAAGGCTGACCTTCAAGGAAGCTTCCCGATGGGCGACGTTCAATCAACATGCCGCGATGTGGGCACACATTTAGGAATGCGCGTATTTGATTGTCGGGCCCCCGACAAATAATGACGGGTTCGCGACCGATGCTGGTGGTGCGGAAATCATAAGGCTTCGGCAACTCGGATTCGTGGCAGACAGGCACCCACACATGTTTGAAGATCTTTTCGTTCTCCTCCTCAAAGATCTCCCGATCAGAGTAGATACGGCTGTCAATCCACTCGCCTTCTTGAAGCGGCGGTGTAGCGCGCCACTGGCTTTCGTTGCGTGCGGGCATTCTTTTCTTCCTCCTCGTTCGACGTCTTCTGCCGTCAAAAGGCCGGATGCGATGACGTTCCTCACGACATTTATGCCGTCGTCGACGGATTTCTATGAAAAACGTGCGCCATCTTTTGCCATACGCCGAAACATTCCGGACCCCTCCTAGAGGAGCCTGGATACAATCAGTACTTAAACCAGTATGCACGGTTCGAGCAGCCGACGCACAATCAAAACTCCCTATTACTTGATCGAAGCCGCAAATAAACTGAATGCTGCACTGCAAAAAGATCAGACTCTACAAAGCAGAAAAAGCATTGACCGCTGGAAAATCCTGATAATTTTGATAGGATTTTCATAGGCGACAGAAATTAGATGATCAATACGAACGATTTTACATGGCAAGCATCTATGTCGTGCCATGATGTCGCGGACCGACGGCTCTTACAGCCAAGGTCTCTAATCCATTTGTCGGCACGGAAAAAATGGAGGAGTGGATAGAAACTCAGAGGTTGGACGAGTTTCGAAGATGCAATCGTTTAGATGACACGCCGTGGCGACGGTTCGCCGCCGAGTTCTCTGGAGGAGACCCAAACAGACGCCTCACGGCCAAGCAGGCAAGAAGCCTGCGCTAAGTTCATAATTACCAAAAAATAAGCAGGCCATGCGGTTGTCGCTATGGCTAACCCAAATAGCGCTCAGGGAGGAACCGAATGCTATCGCAATTCAAGGCCCTTGGATCGGTCGTGCTTCTTACTGCCGTCCCATTGCTTTCGCCGTCAGCTGCTTCGGCAGTCGACTTCGGCAAGCCGGGCGAGAAAGTCGATCTCGTAATCGGCTACCAGCCCTACTACACCGAGTCCTGGTCGGGCGTCGTGAACAACGGCAAACAATTCTGGAAGAAGCACCTTCCGAAAGGCTCGACCGCCGAGTTTCAAGTTGGCCTCCAAGGCTCAGTCATTGTAAACGCCATGACTGGTGAGAAACAGCACATCGGCTACATGGGTGATATGCCAGCCATTGCCTCAACGTTTCGCAACCTACCCGACCGCGGCGGCACCGACATTCGTATCGTAGCAGCGCTCGGCACTTCTAAGCAGCAGTGCAACATCTTCCTAGTACGGAACGACGCGCCGCAGTTCAAGGATGGCAAGGAAGCCGTTAAGTGGATGGACGGCAAAACGACGTCGGCGCCGCATGGTGCATGTACTGACCGCTTTGCTCGTCTCGCCTTTGACAAGGCCGGCATCAAACCGCGCCGTTACCTCAATCAGAACATTGAAGTCATCACCACGAACTTTCGCGCCGGAAAGCTTGACGCCGCGGCCATTTGGGAGCCGACGGCAACTAAGATTGCGAAGGCTGGCCTTGCTCGTCGAGCAGCCTCAGGTGAGGACTTCGACGCCTATGATGGCGCCTTCATGGTAATGCTGAATGATCTCATTCAGCAACGTCCGGACGTCGTTAAGGGCTGGCTCAACGCTGAACTCGATGCTCAGCTATTCCTGGCGGACCTCAACAACGCCGATGAAGTTGCGGCGATGGCTGAGGCGCAGACGGAGCAAATCGACAAAAAAGTTCTATGGGCCGCACTCTATGCCGGTCCTGCGGGCACGACAAAACTAACGCTTGATTTCGCGGTAACCGAGCGTGCACAGAATTTGATCAAAGCTGCCACCGCGTTTCTCTACAGCTTGCCTAGGAAGCCGGCTGCGGCAGAGACCGTCCGCGAAGATGGTATTATGCCGGACTTCGCGAACGAGGTGCTCAAAGAGCGGGGCTTAACGGCACCTGTCGGCGAGATCAAGGCACAGTAAGCCTAATCGATGTCGGGCTCCGATCACCTCTGCAGGCCGGAGCCTGACTGGCCTACTCCGTATTCTTGGAGCGCTACTGGTAATTTTTCTGGCTGGTAGTGTCATACATCTGCCGAAGACCCGCAGCTCAAGAGCGCAAACTTCGACTTTCTCGCCAACCCTGCGATCGAAATCTTAGCCCCGGAGAGCTCATGAGCCAGGCAACAACTGCAGCCCCACAGCGGACAACAGCGCCGACCGGCTTCTCCATGTTCATCTATCGTCTCAAGAAGTCGCTGCTGACGCCGGACCCTTACCTCACAGTCTTTGGGGTGGCGCTCTGGCTGTTTACTTGGTGGCTACTCTGCGAAGGGCTTCGCGTTGATCGCTTCGACAAAATTCCGGGACCCGTTGCCGTATTCAGTGAACTGTTCTCTCGGACGCCCTTCCAGGGCATCTCGATTTTTAAGTCTGAGTATTATGAACATATCCTTGTTAGCTGCCAGCGGATCTTAATTGCGTTTGGCATCGCCACCGGCGTCGGAGTTCCGCTCGGTCTCTTTATGGGCTGGTCGAAGCGCATCCGCGACTACGCTTTCCCGATCCTGGAGATGTTGCGTCCAATCCCAATTTTGGCCTGGGTTCCGCTTTCAATCCTTATGTTCCCAGGCTTTGAAGCACCAGTGATTTTCCTGGCGACGCTGGCCTCGCTCTTTGTGACGACGCTCAATACAATGCTCGGCGTCGACTCGATTGATGAGGCTTACTTCCGGGCTGCGGGCTGCCTCGGTTCAAGCAACTGGGACATCTTCAAGAACGTCGTCGTTCCCGGCGCGCTGCCCTTTATCTTCACCGGCCTACAGATTTCGATCGGCGTTGCCTGGTTCTCGTTGGTTGCTGCCGAAATGGTATCGGGCGACCTCGGCCTCGGCTATTTAATCGTCGATTCATACATGAACAATGTCACAGTGCCGATGGTGATCGGCATGATCACGCTCGGATTCGTCGGCTGGATCACATCTGTCATGGTTCGCATGCTCGGCAACTGGCTCATGCAGTGGCACGTCAAAGCGCTAGCACTGCAGGGGCGCTGATGCCCTGCACTCTGAAATCAACAAGACATTGGCTATGATGAACAGTCCCACAACCTTTCCCAAAGCAGGCGCACAATCGATGCCGAACCTGAATACGCGTGGCGCCCTTAGTATCCGCAACGTCACAAAGATTTACGATCCTGAGGGCGTAAACGTGATGGCGGTTAAGGACTGCTCCATGGAGATCGCAGCTGGTGAGGTCTGCATGATCGTCGGACCATCGGGGTGCGGGAAGACCACCCTTCTCAACGCGATCGCCGGCTTCCACTCCATTACGTCCGGCGAGATTTTACTCGACGGAGAGTTGCTTTGTGGCCCCGGTAAGCCGAAGGCGGACCAGGGCGCGGAGCGCATGGTCGTGTTCCAGCATGGTGCTCTTTTTCCTTGGAAGACGCTTGCCCAGAATGTTGCCTACGGCCCAAGGGTCCAGGGCCGCTCATCAAAAGCAGAAGCAATGGAGAAGGCTCGCGACATGCTGGCCGAGGCCGGGCTGGGGAACGTTACCGAAAAGTATCCCGGAGAAGTCTCCTCAGGCATGTCGCGCCGCGCCGAGATTGTGCGGGCGCTTATCAATGATCCTAAGGTGCTGCTCCTCGATGAGCCCTATCGCGCGATGGATGCTCTCACAAAATCCATTATGCACGAGTCGCTCCTGGAGACCTACGATCGCACCAAGGTAACAATTTTCTTCATTATCCACGACCTTGAAGAAGCAATCTTCCTCGGCGACAAGGTGCACATCGTCACGACGCGGCCCTGCCAGCTGAAGAAGACTGTGGAGGTCAATATTCCTCGACCGCGATCCTACCAGACGCAGTCGTCCGAGGAATTTCGTCATCTGATGGAGGAGGTGAATGAAGCCGTTCACGAGGAGGCAATTAAAGCCTTCCAGGCTGGCGAACGCGAATTGGCCTGAGGAAAAGGAGCCGAAGCGAACTTATGACCGACATCGCGCAACCCAGCCACACAGGCGCCCCTGCAATGCCGAAGAAACGATCCCATTTACAGAATCTTGCGGCAAACAAGTCGCTTTGGCGTGGTATCACGGCAATTGCCGTCTTCCTCGTCATCTGGGAGATTGGTGCGCGCTGGGACGAATGGTTTGGTAAGGAATGGATGATTCCTGGCATCGGGCTTATACCGCCGCCAAGCGATGTCTTTGAGGCCTGGCTCAAGGTGCTGCCAAAACCCGGTTATTGGAACAGCTGGTACCAAAGCCTCACGCGCGTACTGTCGGGTTTCCTTTCAGCTATGATTATTGGTATTCCTTTTGGACTAGCGCTCGCTGTCAATAAGTACTTCCGAGACATCTTCTTTCCGCCGTTTGAAATACTTCGCCCGATCCCACCGCTTGCATGGGTTCCGGCCTCGCTGATCTTCTGGCCGACCAACGAGATGTCGATCGCGTTCGTTACCTTTCTAGGCGCCTTCTTCACGATCGTTATTAACGTTGTCGGAGGTGCCAGAACGATCGACGTGCGATATCTCCGGGCAGCCCAGTCTATGGGGGCCTCCCAGTGGGATCTTTTCTCAAAAATTATACTTCCTGGGACGCTGCCCTCGATCTTTACTGGCGCAGCCGTCGGCATGGGTATTACCTGGGAGGTGGTGTTGGCCGCAGAGATGATTTCTGGCGGCGGCACTCAGGGCGGCGGCGGTCTAGGCTTCTTCATCTGGAACTCGTACATGGGCGGGTCGCTGGAACAAATCGTCGTCGGAATGATCTCGATCGGTATCGCCGGTTATCTATGCTCAAGCGCCATACGGATGCTCGGCGACTGGTTTATGCCTTGGCGGCGTCTCTTTTGATTGGTGTTGCCGGATCGCTTAGAGAAACAAATCGAGGTCGAAAATGGCGCAAGACACCTTAAATCACGTCAAAGAAACAACTGCTTCGAAGGCCGGACAGAGCAAGGTGGAATTCCGCCACGTTTCGAAGGCCTACGGCGACGAGTGGGATCTCGAGCCCGTTATCGAAAATCTTTCCGTCGACGTGTTGCCGGGCGAATTAACCGTCATTGTCGGTCCTTCCGGATGCGGGAAGTCGACTATCGTCAATCTCATTGCCGGTTTTGAGAAACCCGATAGCGGCAAGATCCTGCTCGATGATAGCTTGGTGACAGGCCCCGCGCGCGACCGCATGGTGGTCTTTCAAGAAAGTGCTCTGATCCCCTGGCAGACGACCTACCAGAATATCGTCTTCGGTCCAAAGTTGCGCGGCGATCTCAAAGGCAACGCCCTGCGCGCGGAGGCCGAACGCCTGCTGGTCAAAGTTGGGCTTAGCGAGTTTAAGAACAAATATCCTTTGCAACTGTCCGGTGGCATGCAGCGGCGTGCGGAACTCGCGCGGGCACTGATCAACAACCCCCGTATCATGATCATGGACGAGCCATTCCGCGGCCTCGACGCGATGTCGCGCGGATTGATGCAAGAATTTTTCCTACGCCTCTTTGAGGAAAACCGCCGCACAAACCTGTTCGTGACATCCGAAATCGACGAAGCCATTTTTCTCGCTGACCGGATCGTCGTGCTTTCAAACCGCCCCGCTCAGGTAAGAGAGGTTATCGAGGTAAACCTTCCACGTCCTCGCGATTACAAGATGCTCAGTTCGCCGGAGGCCTACGAAATCAAGCGCGAGGCCATGGCCATCCTGCACGAGGAAGCCATGAAGAGCTTCAAGTCCGGGGCGGGTGCTGATTTTGCCGAAACCTACGGCAAGGCTGGTAACTGAGCCCCCCGGGAGTGATCGCGCCATGATTGACGTATTGATCCTCATCTCGCAGCGTCACATCGTGATCGCGCTGGCAATCGTCGGCGCGCTCCTGGTGACGGCCGGTTCCCTGGTCTCCAAGCCGCGCAGCCGAAACGCACCGGAGCCCGACCGACGCGACGACGAACAAAGCGTGTTGGCCCGGCGCTTGACCACCATTGGCTACATCGTCACGATGGCGTCCATTGCGCTCTTCATCGTTGCAGGGTTCGTTTCAGATCTGCGGCCCTGATGGGCGCCGGTGCCCGCCGCACGGCAGCACCCCCTTCTATCAGGACGCCTCCCCGATGACGCTGATCGAAACGCGAGACCTGTCGAAATCTTTCGGCACACATAAGGCGGTGAGCGCCGTCAGCTTTTCGGTAACCCCTTCCACGATTGTCGGTCTGCTTGGCTCCAACGGCGCGGGCAAATCAACGACGATGCGCATGTTGGCCGGATCGCTCGGCCCCGATGTTGGTTCCGCATCGATCGCTGGCTACGACATCGTCAAGGACCGCCAGCAGGCGCAACGCGCGCTCGGTTATCTGCCTGAAGCTGCCAACGGATTTCCAAATCTGACCGTCGGCGAGTTCCTGAGCTTTGCTGCGCAAGCTCGGGGGCTGCGCGGATCATCTGGCCGTCGCGCTGTCGGCAGCGTTACCGAAACGCTCGCTCTTGGCGCAGTATCTGACCAGCAACTCGGCACGCTTTCCAAAGGCTGGCGCCAGCGCGCATGGCTGGCGCAGGCACTGATCCACGACCCGCCCGTCCTGCTTCTCGATGAGCCGACCGACGGGCTCGATCCGAAGCAGAAAGTAGACCTGCGCCGCCTACTCAAACACCTTGCGAAAGATCGCGCGATTCTGATGTCGACCCACATCGTCGAGGAGGCCGAAGAGCTCTGCGACCGGCTCATCGTGATGAACGCCGGCCGTGTTGTCGCGGACGCCACCAAGGACGAACTCTGCGATGCAGACGGCCGGCTCGCGCCAGCGCTCATTCGGCTGACGAGCGACCACTCCCAAGCGGAATCCGCCGCCGCATGACCGCTCCTTTGCAAGACGGCGCTGATCCCAATCACCGGCCGGGCGCTGCGCTCGGCCAATGGCTCGCCGACACCCTCACCATCGCCCGCCACGAAGCCCGCCAGCTGTTCTATTCGTCGCTGACCCTGATCTTTCAGGTCTGGTTTCTCCTGGCACTCGCGATCTGCATCTTCCTGGTCGCAGATTTCTACACGACCGATCTTGCCACCTTCGATCTCCAGTGGACCTTCCTTCCCTGGGTTGCTCTCGTCATGGCCCCTGCCCTTGCTATGCGCGCCTTTGCCGAAAGCCCGGGCGATCGTGGCCTGGAACTGATGATGTCGCTGCCCGTCCCCTCAAGCGCTATCGTTGCCGGAAAATGGCTAGCAGGAACCCTGGTGCTGCTCCTTACACTGGCGATGACGGCACCCTTTGTCTTCACCGTCGGCTATCTTGGAAATCCGGATTGGGGCATCGCAACCACGGGATATCTGGGCGCAGCTCTGCTTGTTGCTGTGTTCTATGCCATGGCGATACAAGCTGCTGCTTTCTCGAAAGATCACGTAGTTGCCTATGTTTCGGGTCTTGCCGCGCTGACGGCGCTCTTGCTGATCGGTTGGGATACTGCAGCAAAGGTTTTGGGCACCGGTCCCGCCGCTGAATTCGTCTCTTCGCTCATCACGATCTCTCCGAAATACTGGCTCGACCGCATGGCGCAAGGTCGCATCGAATTGGCTGCCGTTGCCACGATGCTGCTGCTCATCGCGGCAGCTCTGGCCGGTGCAACATGGATGATCGAGCGACGCCGTATGGCGCAGCCAACAGATCTCCAGACGTGGGCGCTCGGCTTTCTCGCAGTCCTTGGGGCGGTCATACTCCTCTCCGGCACCGCCCGGCTTCCCCTTTCGCTCGATCTTACCGCTGCGCAGGAGTTCACACTGCATAAAGAAACGCGCGCCGTCGCAGTCGCAGCGCCGGAAGGCATCGAGATCGATTTCTACTATAGCGAGGATGAAACGAAGATCCCTGCGCGCATCCGCCAGCACGCTAAGCGTGTCCGCAATCTTCTCCACGAAATCGCTGGACAAGCCGGCGGCCGAATAAAGGTCGTCGAGCACCGCACCAGCGAAGACACCGAGGTCGAGGAAAACGCCAGCGCTGCAGGAGTGCGCCGCATCCCCATGAGCTCGGGCGATAGTTTCATCCTGGGCGCCGTCTTTCGTCACGCCGATCGCCAGGGCGTGATCCCCTACTTTGATGAGGAACGCGCCGAGCTGCTCGAATACGATCTGGCACTGGCCATCAACGCGCTTGGCCGCAAGACGACTCCCCGCATCGGGCTGCTTTCGCCGTTGCTGCGGTCCTCCAACGCGCAAATTCCGCGTGAGGGTCTTGCCATGCTGGAGGACCTCAAGCGCAACTATGACGTCGCCATTATTCCCCATTTCTCCGACGAGCTGCCTGACGGACTCGATGCCCTCATCGTCATCGATGCGAGGATCCTAAAGCGCAGCATGCTCTATTCCATCGACCAGCATCTGATGGCTGGTCGCGGGTTGATCGTCATGCTCGACCCCTATCCTCGGTTCAATCGCGCAGGGCTGGCAGTGAAGCCTAATCCCGGTGGCGAGATCAACGACATCACGGACCTTCTCGCAAAATACGGAGCACGTTACCGCGGCGACGAAGTTGTCGGCGATGTCGCACTTGCTGCTCTCGTAACAGGCAGCGATGGACGCCAGCTCAATTATCCGTTCTGGCTTCGCGCTAAGCGCTCAGCGCTATCCTCGCGCCATCCCGTAACCGCGAGCCTCAATGAACTCCTGTTTTCCGAAGCCGGAGGCATTGACATCGACGCGAGCAACAAGTCTGCCGTCGCCCTGGTCGAGACGACGGAAGACCGCTCAGGCGTTCTGCCACGCGATGAATTCAAGGAAGCAAATACCGACAAGCTCGTAGCCGACTTCAAGCCCTCTGGCGGTAAAGCCCGCGTCATTGCCGCAGCCATCGCCGGTCCATACGAGAGCGCGTTTCACGGACCGCCGCCGGAAGACGGGCCGTCGGAGCCGAGCAAGGATGAGGAACCCGCAGCAAGCTCTGAACCCGAGCCAACGCAGTCCACCGAAAAGGCAACTCCCCCGAATGAAACCGAACCGCCCAAGAAACCAAAGGCCCACATTCCCGACACCAAGGCAGCCGGTCTCTTCGTCGTTGCCGACGCCGACTGGTTGTTCGACCCGATGGCCCTGCAGGCCGTTTCCGTCGGGAAGCATAGCGTGATGCGACCGCTTAACGACAACGCCGCTTTCCTGATCAACCTGGCCGAATATGCCACAGGAAATCCGCGCCTGATCGGCATTCGCTCGCGCAGCGCGCTGCGCCGCCCGTTTACGCGGGTCGCCGACATGCTGAAGGAAGCCCAGGCCCGCTACCGCTCGCAGGAAGCCGATTACGTCGAACGCATCGCCAGCGTTGAAGGCGCCATTGCCAAGGTTCTCGAAACGACGGGAGCAAAATCCGCCGAACAGTTGCCTGATGCCTTGCTGACGGAGACCCGCGACTTGCGCACGAAGCTGCTGCCGTTCCGCCGGGAGTTGCGCCGCATCCGCCGCTCCATGCGCGAAGATGTCGAGGTCTTGGGTTTGCGGCTGACGCTGCTGAACCTGTTCGGCGGGCCGCTGCTCGCACTCTTGTTCGCAGCGTTCATGTGGAAACTGCGGCGCAGGAGGTGCCTGGCCGCAGTTTCACCGAAGTAAGGAAGAGAAAAGGAAAAGAAATGCGCGGCTGAGACAACACCTGGGCCGGCTCAGCCGGATCGTTTAACGATAGTTGAAGATGTCCGGCCGCGGATCGGGGATGAAACCGTCCTTGTTCGGCATCTCCACCTTGCTCATCGTCTCGGCGTTCATCGTCGCGTTGGCGTCTACAATATTGGCCTTGTGTAAGATGTAGGCGGAGACAGCATAGACTTCGTCGTTGGACAGCGATCCCGGCTCGTTAAACGGCATGGCACGCTTGGTGTAGTCGAACAGCGTCGAGGCATAAGGCCAATAGCTCTCCACCGTCTTCTTGGTCTTTGGCGTGCCGATGGACCCGCGCCCGCCGATCAGGGCAGCACCGCCAGCTTCTTTAACGCCCTCCATATTTTCACCGTGGCAGGCCGCGCACTTCGAGGCGTAGACCTCCTTCCCCTGGGCGACAGTCCCCGACCCCTTCGGGTAACCGCGACCATCAGACATCACGTCGATGTCGATAGCTGCGATTTCCTGTTCGGTTGGCGTCGAACCGAAGCCGAATTTCTCGGCGCCAGCAACCGCAGTGAAAGACACGGTGACGACAAATGCGCCAGCGGCGATCGTCGCGCCACAAGAGGGCACAGTAAGTTTCTTATTCATGTTCGTTCTCCCTGACCGCGCTGTGCTCCTTTGCTCGAAGCGGCGCGGCCATTGCATCTAAATAGCGATTTTCCTCACACCTTGTGGGCGGCATTGACTACCGAACCGTCAGCACCGATGGCCCAGGCCATGATCCCGTTGAGATGATAGATGGAGGCGAACTTCGGATGACCGTTGACGCCGCGAACTTCGTTGATCGAGGCGATGGTCGGCTGCATGTAGCCGGTTTCGTCGATACAACGGCTGGCAATCAACGCAGGATTGCCATCCCACATCCACGGGAAGCGGAAGCGCGTATGGGAGATCGGCAGAATAGGCCCTTGCAACGAGGCTAAATGCCAAGTCTTGCCGCCGTCGGTCGAGACCTCAACGTCCTTGACACGCCCGCGACCCGACCATGCCAGACCGGTGATCTCATAGAATCCCGGACCCGGTAGCTTCATTTCACCGGACGGGAAGGTGATGACCGACTTGGCTTCCATGGTGAAGGAGAACTGACGCGCTTTGCCATCCTTCACGACATCGGTGTATTTCGACGTCTCTTCCCTGGTCTGGAACGGCTTGTCGCTAATTTCCAGGCGGCGGAGCCACTTAATGTGAGTATTACCTTCGTAGCCGGGAAGCATTAGGCGGATGGGATAGCCCTGCTCAGGCCTGAGCGCTTCGCCGTTTTGACCGTAGGCAATCATCGCATCCGACCATGCCTTGTCGATCGGCACGCTTCGCGTCATGACCGCGGCGTCCGCGCCTTCCGCGAGGATCCACGCTGCGCCCGGTTTCACGCCGACTTCGTCGAGGATCGTCGACAGCGGTACGCCGGTCCACTCCGAATTGCTGGTCAGGCCATGTGTGCCTTGGACCGTCTTCAGGTAGGGGGCCTTGAACTCGGTAAGGCCGTTCCCTGAGCATTCGATGAAGTTGATGCGTGAATCGGATGGGAAGCGTTTTAGGTCGGCGACCGAGTACTTTTTCGGCGTATCGCACATGCCGTGTACGATGAGCGAGTGGCTGGCCGGGTTGATCGTCGGGATGCCGCCATGATGGCGCTCGAAGTGAAGACCCGACGGCGTGATCATGCCCATACCTGCCGCAAGCGGCGTCATGGTCCAGGAAGATTCCTTGGTCTTCGTCGGGAAACGCCAGCGCACTTCGTCTTCAAACTGTGACCGCGAGCCGTAGCCGCCGTCGTCGTTGGTAAGGCGGCCCTGTACCTTGGTCGGATCGGGCGGAACCTCGAATTCCTTGGCCCCTGGAGGCGCGGCGGCCCGAGCCACCATCGGAAGCGATCCAGCCGCCGCCGCAGCAGCAGCAGCGCCCGCAAAGAACGAGCGACGGCTGGCGACAGGGTTTGGGAACATCCCTTCGCGGCATTCGCATTCTTCGAGTTCAGCTTTTCGCGCCATCAGCGCACGTTTTTCTGCCTCCTTCATCCCTTCCATCAGCGCGAGCTTATCCTTGGGAATATCGAGCTCGGACAGGTCCGGGTAGGTGAGGTCGGGGTTCTCGGCTTTCGTCATGCGATTCTCTCCCGTTTAAGAAAAAACCGGTTCAGCGCGCGAGGCGACACGCCGCTGGGAAGACTTCTTTTTATGTTCGACATTCGCCGCTATTATGATCCAGCTCCCCTGCATGGGCGAAAGTCCGGAGCAGAACCAACTTTATTCAGACGCTGATCCTCGTGGCTCATTCTCAGAACCCACTGAAGCTTGCGACTGATTGAAGCAGGTTGCCCCGCACGAAATGCGTTTTCCAATAAATGCTGCCTATCCGAATGCGTGCTTCGTCTATCCAACGCAGATGCAAAAAAAACTAGGCCAAGCTGACTTATAGGTGAGGTCTATAACTATTTTAATTTCCAAATTGAGCTCAATCAACGCGCCTCAGGTGCACAGCATCATATTGGTTGCACGAGACAGCCAACCAGCGGCGCAGGTTCATCAAAAGCCCCGCCGTTATCTGAAAGCGAAGGGAGCACGGCGATGCAGACAGGAAATGAAATCGCCTATCGGCCGGCCTGCCAGGGCAGTACGCCAGCGGACTGTGCAAACTGCACCATCTCCTACGACTGTGTACGCGCGCGCTCCGGCCGTGCGCTTGCCTGGCCGCTTGTGGCTCTCATGGTCGCTGCTGGCTTAGCTGTGCTATCGCAATTTGTTTTCGGGTGATGACCGGCCTTTAGCCTCAGCTCCGGGATCGCCAGATTTCGTTTCTGATTTGGATTTCTCAGCTTTTCGCAAAAGCGAAAGCGGCAGAAAGACAATCTTCGGTGAGATCAAAACCGAGAAGTTCGTTGTCGAACGCAACGCCATCCGAGGCGAACTTCTCGGAGACTCTTACGCTAAGCAGCTTTGATTTCCTCGAGCTTGCGCTCCCACTTCATGTCTCTGGCGAAAGCCTCGAGTTCATCAGGCTGCATGTTGATCGTTTCTTTCGGGCCTGGGTAATCCCGATCTACGACATCTTTCATATACCGAGTGATGACATCTTCCATGATCGGGATGAGATCGGTGTATATGCGCGAGTGTTTGGGCACGTGCTCTTCCCATAGGTGGAAGAGGTCTGAGGAAATAATATGCACCCCATCCGCCCTGCAACCGGCGCCGAGACTTATCACTGGCACAGGCAGAATCTCGGCAAGATATTCGGCCACTTCCGACGTCGTCACCTCGCATAGGATCGAGAAGCAGCCTGCGTCGACCATAGCCTTAGCATCATCGATGAGTTCCTTCGCGCGCCGCGCGGTTTTGCCTTGTGCGATGAAACCGCCGAGCTGGGGCATCCGCATTGGCGTGATGCCGATGTGTCCCTGCACGGGAATGCCGGCTTGCACGATCGCTTCAATGTTGGGAGCGTGGTGCCGATTGCCCTCGCACTTCATGACTTCGGCATTTGCTTCGTGGACGAATCGGCCTGCGTTCTCAATCGCCTGTTCTTTGGAGACATGGAAGCTCCAATATGGCATGTCGACCATGCGCATGCCGTACTTCGATCCGCGGTCGATGGC
Source organism: Filomicrobium sp. (assembly GCA_030665765.1). Classification (GTDB taxonomy): domain Bacteria; phylum Pseudomonadota; class Alphaproteobacteria; order Rhizobiales; family Hyphomicrobiaceae; genus Filomicrobium. Next base: position 9,951 of record DAOUZE010000009.1, on the reverse strand, counting down.
CTTGCTCATCATCATGACCTCTTCGAAGCTCACCGAAACGGTGCTTTGATGTCCGAAAAGGATCATGCCTCCAGTGTCGGAAACGCACAGAATATCCATGCCGAGCCGGTCCGACACAACTGCAGTGCGATAATCGTAAGCGGCAAGCTGCGTAATCGGCTCGCCTCTTCTCTTTTTGGCCATCAGGGTATTGATGGTGACTTTCTTGCGCTTCGCGGCCTCAGCCATGGCGCTCCTCCAAGGAAATTATCTGTCGTTATTGGGGCTTCATGCAAGACGACGTGCTATCCCGAAACCGGAGTGGTCCCGGGGGCCGCCTTGCACTTCCAAGTGGGCGCTTTGCTACGTCGAATAGTCAAATCCGCAACGCCTATCAGGGGTTTGTCTGCGGCTATGACGCCAACCGGCCAAGATGTGAGATGGTCTCAACCGGCCAGAGCGACGTAGGCGATCTTCGCTAAAATCAGTGCTCCAACGGCGATCATCAGGATCGACACGAAGGCTCTTAGGGTCGCCTTCGGAAGCGCATGTGCAATTAAAGAGCCGCACCATGTTCCTAGCGAGATCCCGGCGGCCAGTAGGCAGCCAAGGACGATATCGAGGCTTCCCGAGTAGCTATAACCCGCAGTCGCCAAGGCAGCGATTGGCAGCTGGATGGCCTGCGACAACCCAATCGCGGTCAGGACCTGTATCTCAAGCCACATCAGTATAGGGATCAGTATCAATGGCCCCCCTGTTCCGGTGAGCGCTGAGGCGAACCCCGTTACAGCCCCGATGATCGCCAGAGCCGGTTTCGTAAGGTCGGCGCCCACTTTTTGTTCTGCGCCAGATCCCGCCAAGAATGAATTAAGCCCGGAGGCGGCGGCGAGGAGCCCGATACACAACTCAAGGATCCAGGCGGACGCTGTACTCGCGGCGAGCGCCCCGGCGAAGGCCGCCGGCATAGCCCCTAACCACATCCATACCGTCAGATCCCAGCGAATCGATTTCTTCCGAGCATACGCGAATGTGCCGATGGCTCCGGAAACAAGATAGGCAAACATTGCCGCAGCGATAGCCGTGTGGATCTCAACGCCACTCACGTAAGTTAGCAGAGGAACGAGAATTACGCCGCCTATGCCGACACAACCAATCAAAAGACCGGCGGCGAATGCAAAAAAGATGATGAGGACAGGATCGGCAGTCAGCATACGGCTTCCTAAATAGCGTCGCCGAATTCGATTGATCCAGTTTATCAATGTAGAAGTTTAATGCAGTTTAGGCTATAACTAATTTTCTTGTCAGCTGCTGTCGATCGCTAGATGCAGAGCAATAATAATCAGCGGACGGCCCGCCACTTTAGATAACACCTGGTAGGCGAGAGGAAACCGATTGTTTCTCAGGCAATTCAAATATCTTGTCGCAGTCGTGGAAGAGGAGCATTTTGGTCGGGCGGCGGCATTCTGTAACGTCACTCAACCGAGTCTTTCAAGCGGGATCAAGCAGCTCGAAATCGAGCTTGGCGTTCCCATCTTTTTGCGTGGGCGCGGTCAACGATTCCATGGCTTAACAGCCGAAGGAGAGCACGTAGCCAAGTGGGCGAGGCTGATACTGTCCCATTGCGACGCTATGCGCGACGAAATCAAGGCGATGCAGAAAGATCTGCACGGCTCGCTGCGTATGGGCGCTATGCCATCGATGTCGCCAATACTGCCTCTGATGCTACAGAAGGTCCGTGAGATCCATCCGGGCGTCCGAGTAGATGTGCATTTCATCGGCAACGAGGCCATGAAGCTGGGGCTCGACAATTTCACACTTGACTGCGCCATGACGTACCTTGAGAAGGCCGATCTTGGGCGCCGCAATTTTATGCCAATCTATACGGAACGTCTGAGTCTTCTTGTCCCCGACACACAAGAGTACGATCACATGACTGAGATCTCTTGGAAGGAGGCAGCGGGCCTTCCACTTGCGATGCTTCGTTCGTCGATGCACGAACGCCGGTTCGTGGACGCTGCCTTCAAAAAGGCAGGGTGCGAGGTGGTGCCGAAAATCGAGTCCGAATCCATTTTGCACCTAATGTTTCAGGTGCAATTCACTGAACTCTGCACTGTGATACCGTCGCACTTTACGAATTTGCCCGGGCTTCATCCTGGAACAAAGGCACTGCCGCTAGTCAAGCCGGAGGTGAGCCAGGAGGTAGGGCTTTTCTGGGCGGAAGGTGAGACTGTAATGCCCATGGCAAGCATTATGGTGGCGATCGCTAAGGATTTTAATAAATCCGGTGATTTGCGCCAACTGCTCGGTGAGGAAGCGGGTAAACGCACTCGAAGAGCGGCCAAAGATAAGACTAAAATAAGCAGCCGCGGTCCAAACTAAATGTGTCTCGGCATGAAGGGTAGCGCCTAGCTAGCGAGCTTTTTACGATGCGCGGCGGCCCGCTCGCGGAGGAACGTGCTGACGGCCGCTGCGTCCAAATCCTCACTTATGATACGTTGCACTGAAAGTACGCTCGACGGATCGAAATCACTCGAGAGTGCTTGAGCCTTTGTCCCGGCAAAGAAGAACGGGTCCGGTCGCAGTTCATCGCCCGCGGAGAGCCCGATGCGAAGTGCGTCAACGGCGGTTCCTACGGGCATGGGGATCTCGATGCCAATCTGAAAGGTTTGCGGCCAGCACACAATGGGCTGGGCAGACAAGTCGGTGCCCGTTTCTCGGCCGATATCCTGGCGAGCAACTGCTAGCACCGCCGCAGCGTTGCGCATCCAGCCGTCAAGAGCCGATAGTTCTGCCTTGTAGGTCTCTGCTTCGTGCTCTTCATGATCTCCGAGCATCAGGTCCGTGGCGGGATAGGGAAGCTCCTTGGAGAAGCGGTCGCGGTCGACGCCACGGTGGAGCAGTTCGACAAGAATCCAGGCTTCGACATGCGCCGGCGTGCGCTCCTCGAGGGCGAGAATGTGCGGCGCCGGCTGTCCGCTTTCACAAAATTGCACCTCCAGTTCGGCGAGCCGCAACTCAACCGCGAGATGTGGGCCGAACGTTCTTGTGCGCAAGGCGCAGGCAGCGTCGTCCCATAAAAGTTCGAATTGGCGGTTGTCGTCGCCGGCTTCGAGATAGCTGTTCGCAAGCCGGGCGAGCCAGTGGACGGCATTGTGTGCCTGACGCCGGGCGTTCTTCAGTCGCTGCGCAGGGACCGGCTCTATTCGTTGCCATGTGTTCTCAGTCATCGGTAAACCTCCAAAAGAGAGCGGATACTTTCTCAGGCAGCTTCTTGGCCGTAATACAGCATCACAACATGTTTGGCCTCTGCAAAGAAAAGCCAACGCTCCATCACGACACCGACGCCCATCGAAACGACCGCCACAAGTGCAAAGAACGGCGTCGTGATTGGGCTCACGAAGGTCAGGAGTAATAGGCATACTATAGGAAGAGAGAACATCAGGTACAGGGAAAGTCGCCGAAGCTTCTCAGTATGCTTTCTGGCGACGGAGAAGCCCATTTCGCGCATCACGTAGTTGGCTTGTGTGTGAGGCGGTTCGAGTTGCCGCACGCGGCCGAGATGACCGAGACCCGTCGCGTCTTCGGCTGTTATTGACTGCGGTTCATCGTCGATTGCCCGCCAGTAGGATCGCTTCACGAAGAACGCCGCGACCAGTGTCAGCAAGGGCAGCACGATCGCCCATGTCGGTAGTGTGCGGAACAGTGAAAGAACGAAAACGAATATCAGCCCGCCGCTGGCGACAGCAAGCGTCAAGTATACGGGAACGGTCAGCGGTTGGTGCCAGGCACGGATGGTCGGCAAGGATGCGTAGATCATCGCGGTAGAATAGACCGTTGTGAGCGCTAGTAGGGTTGCCAGAATAGAGGCGAACACGACAGCGCCCTCGGTTTGCTCGTAAAAGACCCAGGTGATCCCGAGGACGCCAGTAGGGACGTAGGTCGCAACGGCCAGTACACCTTCGCGGGATAGCCAAGACGAGCGCCACTGTGAGAAAGCACGCCAGGCCCGTTCCGGTCTTCCAAGGTGCGCCGTCGAGGACAACAAGCCGCCGGTGATCAACAGCAATGCTAGGCCGAGACCGACCAGGCCGAAGGCCCAGTTGCTGGGCGTGCCAAGAAGGGTCGATGCCAGGGCCATCCAAGTGAGGAGGCCGTAGCCGGCGCCGGAAGCGGTTGTGAAGAAGATGACGGAGTAGGCTGGGTGCATGTTGTCTCGCGGTTGTCGAGCGGGAGCGGTTATCGCGTGAGCATTTTGTCAGTCCAGGCAAAGAGCCTGGTGGTGAGGTCACTTTTCTCGGAAAAGGCGGGCAAGGTTTCGGGGGGGGGGGCGTGTGACGAAATAGGACTAGCTCTACAGCAGCATGGTCATAAGGTTACGGCCATCGATCTGCCAGGCACAAGGGCCAACGAACGAGCCGTCGCGCAGGTTACGATGGACATGCAAACTGTCGCCGACATGATCAAGGAAAAAGGCCACAAAGTAACGTTGATCGGCCACAGTTTGGCTGGCGCTGTGATTTCACAGGTCGCCGAATTTTTGCCCGAAAAAATCGAACGATTGATCTATGTCGCCGGCTTTGTTTTGAAATCTGGCGATAGCGTGATCGAGGCAATGCAGCGCGATCCGGATGAACCGAAGTCGGCAAAGTCCACACAGCGGACATTCGCTGCCCGTGGTATCGATGACTATATTTGTGTGAATTGAGAACGCCGGTGCCCAGCGACGTCGAAGCGTCATGAACCAATTCGCCGTTCGCATTCTTCGCCAATGATTGCTGCAATTTCCTGGCAATCGTTTTTTGAGAATGTCAGCGGAATGCGGAGATCGCAGGTCGTGGCTAAGACTTCTCTGGTCTTTGGCAATTGTGGAATGTCATCCAGATAGGTCCAGGAATCGAATCGGCTCGTGAAACCATACGGTTCGTCCGCTCCAAACCATTTGATTTCTACACCACGATTGGCGCAGGCCTCAACGAACTCGGGAATAACGTGGGGACCAAGACCATTGGCTTGAAACTGGATTGATGAACCAACGAATTCCTCGTGATGTTGTCGATCAGGCAACCGCAGGCCGGTAACACTGCTCAAACCGCTTTGTAGTACTGAATATCGCTCGTTCCACCTGCGGACGTTATCTTCAAGTAGCGGCAATTGGGCTCGGATTAACATAGCACGAAGGTTGTCCAACCGAGCGGAGCAGTTTGGACTTTGCAATCGCGTTTGCTGGAAAACATCTTCAGAGGGAATAGCGCCGTGAGCGGCATAGTTCATATATGAGCCCGAGATAACGACGGCACGTGACGCTAGCTCAGAATCATTCGTCGTTAGTAGTCCTCCTTCGCCGGAATTGATGTGTTTATACGTCTGAGTAGAGAAACACGCGACACGACCAAAATTGCCGGAGCGGGTGCCTTTCCACTGCGCGCCCATAGTGTGGGCGCAATCTTCAATCAATGTAATTTCAAGCTCATCGCATATCGCGACGATTGCATCCATATCAGCAATGTGACCGCGCATGTGGGACAGCAAAAAGTAGCGTGCGCCACTGGCCTCTGCATTCGCTCTCAGATCATCAATATCGGTGTGCCAGTTTTCGTCGATCTCAACGAGAACCGGTATGCCGCCTGCCGCATGGATGGCACCAGGCACTGGCGCCAATGTGTAGGCATTTGCAAGAACCTTGGTGCCGGCTGTCATACCTGCAGCACGCAGCGCGATCTGAAGAGCTTGTCCACCCGAAGTTATCGCGAGACAATACTGAGATCCTTGCCAAGCAGCATACTCCTCTTCAAGAAGTGCTGCTTCGGACACCTCACCGTTGGCCACGTTGTAACGGTGCAAGCGACCGGATCTCAGAATTTCGCACGCACGCTCAATCGCAGTTTCCGGGATGGGTTCTTGCTGCGTGAATGGCTTCTCAAAGCGTTGTACCATTTGAACTCCGCTTGGCGACGAATCTAGGCGGTGCATAGCATAACGTTACGCAAAGTCGGTTTTTGCCGAGCTTCAGGAATGAAGGTGCGCCTCCGGCTCAGTTTTATGCTCAGCTCTCGGGAGGAGTTCGCCGACCAGCTTCATCTTGGCAAGCGTCCTAGGCAGCAAAGTCTCTTTTTCAATCAAAGCGAAACAAGCATCCACCGATGACTCTGCAATTGTCCATATCCGCTGCTCACTCTTAGCGGACATGTTTGGCGACGAGGCTGCAAGCTCGTGTGTCAGCAAATCTGGTGAGAGCGAATCCACTCCGGGCCAGGAACCAGTAGTTGTTTGCGGGGCAGGATTTGAACCTCCTCGACCTCGAATTTCCGCTCTCGCCCGCACTCTGGGCAAAGGTAGCTCAGTCCAAAGGTCCGCTATGTAGATGGAGTGGATGGTTCCTGCTCCACCGGCGTCGCAATGCGCCAAAATGCAGTTTCCATGAACTGCCCACGAGAGGAACCACCCTATGCGTATTTCAACCGTTGGCGTCGATCTTGCCAAGAACATTTTTCAGGTCCACGCGGAGACGGCCGATGGCCAGGTCGTGTTTAACCGCGCTCTGCGTCGCAGTCAGGTTCTTGCCTTCTTCGAGAGGCTTGAGCCATGCCGTGTTGGCCTGGAAGCGTGTGCCACAAGCCATCACTGGGCGCGTGAGATTTCAAAGCATGGCCATGAGGTCCGCTTGATGCCGCCGACTTACGTCAAAGCCTATGTGAAGCGGGGCAAGTCGGATGCTGGCGATGCCGCAGCCATTTGCGAAGCTGTGACCCGGCCGACAATGCGATTTGTGGCGATCAAAACCGTTGAACAACAAGCCCTGTTGAGCCAGCACCGGGCCCGCCAATTGCTGATTGGGCAGCGCACGCAGCTCGCCAACATGATCCGAAGTTTGATTGGGGAGTTTGGCCATACCATTCGGCGCGGCATCAACCACATCACGTCCTTCGCGATAGAAGTCAGAGATGGGACTTTGACATCCCTGCCGGACTGCGTTCGCCCGACCGTCGCGCTATTATGCCAGCAGTTTCTCGATCTGCAGGCACAGATTGCGAGGCTGGATAAGATGATCTTCGCCGCCTCACGCCAGGACAAGCGGGTCAGACTTCTTCAAACCATCCCTGGTGTTGGCCCAATCACCGCCTCCGCCATCGTTGCAACGATCGGTGAGCCAGAACGCTTCAGGAGCGGACGAGACTTGGCCGCCTGGATCGGGCTCACGCCTTTGAACAAATCGAGCGGTGGCAAAGAGCGTTTGGGGCGGATCACCAAGATGGGGGACAGGTATCTCCGGCGGCTGTTGGTTGCCGGAATGACTGCCAGGATCAGCCATGCCCGACGCCAGCCTGGTTGTGCCGATCCTTGGGTGATCCGTTTACTCGGCCGCAAACCCACTCGCCTCGTAACGATCGCCATGGCGAACAAAACAGCTCGGATCATTTGGGCCGTGCTGACCCGACAGGAGCCGTATCAAGCCCCTCAGATAACAGCCGCCTGATCACCTCAAAGGAGCGCTGAGAACGAATGACAGTTTGCAAGGACGATGCGAAGTGATGGCAATCCGGGTCAGACCGGGGATCGAGAAAATCCGAGCAAAGTCGGGGACATTCCTTGTCCGTTAAGTAGTAGAGTGGAACTCGATCCGCGGAACCCATCATGGCCAGCGGTCTTTCACCCGCACCAATAGGCCGGACACAAGACTGCTCCTGAGCAAGACGCCAGCTTCAAAAAGTTCTTGCAATGCAGGAACCATCCACACAGGACTTTGCGGACGTTGGCTATTCGCACCGAGGCCACCCTTTAGATGTCCGCACTTGGTTCAGGAGCAGACATCAAGAATGCGCTTTAAACGTCCGCTTTCGGTTGCAAAGCGGAACATTTGCGAGCTGCATCAGTCTGATCACTGCCAGGACTGCTTCGATCATAAAGCGGACGCCGCAATTCCTTCACGGATTCGGGTCCGATAATGCTAACGGCGATGGACCCGCGACCGAACGCTGCGCTTACTAGATGCCTATTTGCAAGATGTGGAGGGGGAGTGAAGCTCTTCTAACTTCATGATAACGCTGGTGGAGCCGAGGGGAATCGAACCCCTGACCTCTACAATGCCATTGTAGCGCTCTCCCAACTGAGCTACGGCCCCTTGCACTTGGGATCAATCGAGCAGCCCGATGCGCGGCTGCTTGAGACCGCGTTGATTAAGGTCTTGGAACTGAAACTGCAAGCCAAAACTGCGCCGCTCACGCTTCCAACGTCGCAAGCGCTACGCCATAGGGCCGCAAGTCTCAGGTTTCCTCGCCCTCGCCCTCCGCGATGCCAGGGATAATGTCTGTGACATTACCTTCGTCTTCCTCCTCGGCCTCGAGGAAGACATCTGCCTCATCGTCGTCGTCCGGAATCGTCTCATCAGTTTCGATGTCGGCGAGTTCGCCTTCTTCCGCGGGGGTTTTTTCTTCCGTATCAGCCTCTTCCTCCGGCAGCCTTTCTACAACCTTCGGCTTCGGTTCTTCGGGGATGACGGCGCGGGCCGGCGCGTGCGCGATCGCGTAGGTCGCATCGCAGATCGGGCAGGTGATCGGGTCGCGGTTCAGATCATAAAAGCGGGCGCCGCAGTCATTGTTCTGGCAGCTCCGTTTTGTGCCGCGGGCGTCGACTGTTCCCATCGTTTGGCTGAGCCCTTTGTGACTTATTGAAAATCTATTCGCTGCCGTCTGCCACACGACCGGGCTGCTGTCAAAACCAACCTGAGTGAACTTGGCAATAGTCGCATCTTTCAACGGTCTATTCGGCCTCGGCCGCCGGTTCGGTAGTTTGACGCCATTGACAGCGCCCTTTGCGCATTGCTGTAACCTTGGCGCGTAGCTGTAAAATGCAAGGTCGCACCGAAAGGGCTGCCGACGTTCGCCCACGTCGTCGCAAGAGCCCAGCGGTCAACTCCTCTATTGAAATGGAAGTCCCTTGTCGAACGCCATTCCAAAACCGCAGTCCTCGTGCGCCACGGGCCCCTTGTCAGGCCGGCTGACCGTCCCCGGCGACAAGTCGATCTCGCATCGCGCCTTGTTACTCGGTGCTTTGAGCCTGGGGACCACAAGAATCCATGGACTTCTCGAAGCTGAGGATGTGATCAATACGGCCAAATCAGTGACGGCAATGGGCGCCCCTGCCACCAAGCAGGGCGACGTTTGGCAGGTGCAGGGACGTGGTGTCGGCGGGCTCCAGAGGCCTGGTTCACCACTCGATTTCGGCAATTCGGGGACCGGAGCGCGGTTGATGATGGGCGTGCTTGCCGGCCATGATTTCACTGTAGAGCTGGTCGGCGATGCGTCTTTGTCCCGCAGACCGATGGCACGCGTGCTCGATCCACTGCGACAAATGGGGCTCGAAGTGCTCGCCGGTAGCGACGACCGCTTGCCGTTAACCGTTCGTGGCAACTCCAGTCCCGTCCCCGTGGAGTACCCGCTGCCTGTCCCGTCGGCCCAGGTGAAATCCGCTGTCCTGCTTGCCGGCCTGCATGCCGACGGTGAAACCACCGTGATCGAACGGGAGCCGACACGCGATCACACCGAGCGAATGCTGCGCTTTTTCGGTGCAAACGTCACGGTGGCCGCTGACGGCGAAGGCCAAACGCGCATCACGGTCACGGGAAATCCGGTCCTGCAGGGTGATGACGTGAATGTACCCGCGGATCCCTCCTCCGCTGCCTTCTTGGTTGCAGCGGCGGTGATCGTACCAGGTTCCGACGTGACCGTGGGAGGTGTGCTCATCAACCCGACGCGGATCGGTTTTTATAGGACTCTCCAGGAAATGGGCGCCGACGTCGCCTTTGAGAACCAGCGCCAAGCTGGCGGCGAACCTGTTGCCGATATCCGTGCCAAGGCGTCATCCCTGAAAGGGGTTCAAGTTCCGCCGGAACGTGCGCCGTCGATGATTGACGAATACCCGGTACTGGCCTGCCTAGCCGGCTTTGCGGCGGGTGATACGGTGATGCGCGGTCTA
>DAOUZE010000385.1 GCA_030665765.1 Filomicrobium sp. | reverse complement strand
ATGTCGGCCTCGGTCGCCTTGAATAGCGCCCATCTTTTCATCGACCAGACCGGTGGCATTTCCATCGCGCAGCTCGCCGCCCGAGCCCGCAAACTGAAGCGGCAACGCGGCCTGGATCTACTCGTGGTCGACTATATCCAGCTCCTGTCCGGCTCCGCATCGAAAGCTGCGGCGGGGCGCGTTCAAGAGATCACGGAAATCACTACTGGTCTCAAGGCCCTCGCCAAGGAACTGGAAGTACCGCTTGTCGCGCTATCCCAGCTTTCTCGCCAGGTCGAGCAGCGCGAGGACAAGCGCCCACAACTCTCCGATCTGCGTGAATCCGGCTCCATCGAGCAGGATGCCGACGTTGTGCTGTTCGTCTTCCGCGAAGAGTATTACGTTCAACGGCAGGAGCCCTCCGTGTCGGAGGTGGAGGCGCATCAGAAATGGCAAGTTGAACTCGACGCCGTACGAGGGATTGGCGAAGTAATTATCGGCAAACAACGTCACGGCCCCACGGGATCCGTACGCCTGCAATTCACCGGCGAGTTTACCCGCTTCGACAATCTCGATCGGGATCACCCGCTTGCTAGCAAGGCGGTTTAATGAGCGACGCAAAGACACCGGGCGATGACAGCTTAATCGCCCAGCTGGCTGGAAAGATTCCAGCTCAATCGGCAGGTGTGGTGATCGTCGATCTCCAACGCCTCTCCGACAACTGGCGCGCACTGCAGTCCCTTGTCGCGCCGGCAAAATGTGCCGCTACTGTTAAAGCCGATGCCTACGGACTTGGAGTTGCAGAGGTCGTTCCAGCACTCACGGCTGCCGGTGCCGATACCTTTTTTGTCGCCACATTGGATGAAGCCGTGGGAGTTCGTTCGTTGGCACCCGACGCCACCGTTTTTGCACTCAATGGCATATTCCCCGGAACCACCGCCGCAGTGATCGAAACCGGTGTCGTTCCTGTTCTTTCCAGCCTCCCGGAGGTTGACGAATGGGGCGCGGCAGCACCCTCGCGCCGGCATCCCTTGCCGTGCGCCTTGCATGTTGATACCGGCTTAAACCGTCTTGGATTGAGCGCACCCGAGATCCAGAAACTTGCAGCCAATATGCATCTGCTTGATCGCCTTGACGTCAAACTAGTAATGAGCCATCTCGCCTGCGCCGACGAACCAAAGAACCCCAAAAACGCTCAGCAGCTTTCCATCTTCCACAGACTGCAACCGCTCCTTCCCAGCGTCCCGTTGAGCCTCGCCGCATCAGATGGCCTTATGCTTGGACCGGATTACCATTTCGATCTTGTTCGTCCAGGCTATGCCCTGTATGGCGGCCAAGCGCTTTCCGACCAGACCGCGCCAGTAAAACCAGTCGTCGAAGTTTACGCCCGTGTACTGCAGGTACGAACTCTGGCACCAGGCCAGACGATCGGCTACTCGGCCAGCTTCGCCGCCGAGCGAATGATGCGTGTTGCTGTTATCGCTGCTGGATATGCAGACGGTTATCTGCGTCACTTGAGCACTGCGAACACTGAACAGGGCGGCCATGTCGCATTTGCTGGCAAACTGGCCCCGGTCGCTGGACGCGTATCAATGGATCTCATCACCGTTGACGTAACCGACCTCGAAGATACACCAATCGAACGCGGCGATTGGGCGCAAATCATCGGCCCAGACATCTCAATCGAAGACATCGGCCGTGCATCTGGAACCATCGGCTATGAGGTTCTCACCCGCCTAAGTCCCCGTTTCACGCGTGTCTACACGCCTGCCTCAACACGTCCTCAACCAGAGGCCTGATAATGGCGAAACCCGCCAAATCCCAATTTGTCTGCCAGAGTTGCGGCGCATCCTCCACACGTTGGACAGGCAAATGCGCCAATTGCGGTGAGTGGAACAGCCTGGTTGAGGAAAGAACCGGTGTGCCACAACCAGGCAGCGGCCTGGCAGCCGGTTCAAAAGGGCGCACAGTCCAGCTCGAAACCCTCAAGGGCGACACCGCGCAAACCCCTCGCACCGAGACAGGCATCACCGAGCTCGATCGTGTAACGGGTGGCGGCCTCGTACCTGGCTCCGCCCTGTTGATCGGCGGCGAACCCGGGATCGGAAAATCCACACTTCTGCTTCAAGTGGCTGCCGCCGTCGCCACCAAAGGTGGCCGCGCCCTTTATTTCTCAGGTGAAGAGGCAACTGCCCAGGTCCGGCTGCGCGCCGAGCGCCTAGAACTCGCCGATACCCCGGTAGAACTCGCCGCCGAAACCAATTTGGCGAATATTCTGGCCACACTATCCGAAGGTCCGGCCCCCGACCTGATCATCGTCGACTCGATCCAAACGCTCTGGGCCGATGCGCTCGACGCTGCACCAGGCACGGTAAGTCAGGTCCGTGCCGCAACGCAGAGTTTGATCCGTTACTCCAAGCACGCCGGTTGCACTCTGATCCTCGTTGGTCATGTCACCAAGGAAGGTAGCATCGCCGGACCAAAGGTGATCGAACATATGGTCGACACCGTGTTGTATTTCGAAGGAGAGCGCGGCCACGCCTTCCGTATATTGCGAACCGTCAAGAATCGCTTCGGTCCGACCAACGAGATCGGCGTCTTCGAAATGGCCACCAAGGGCCTACGCGAGGTCCGCAATCCCTCGGAGCTATTCCTCGGCGATCGTGATGCTAAGGCTCCTGGCGCGGCCGTATTCGCAGGCATGGAGGGCACCCGGCCACTTCTCGTCGAGATACAGGCCCTGGTCGCTCCATCCCCGCTGGGAACACCGCGCCGTGCCATTCTTGGCTGGGATTCGAACCGACTCTCAATGCTGCTTGCGGTGCTCGACGCCCGTTGCGGTGTCTCACTGGCCCAATGCGACGTCTATCTCAATGTCGCAGGTGGCCTAAAGATCACCGAGCCGGCGGCTGACCTGGCCGCAGCTGCAGCCCTGCTATCGTCATTTTCAGGTGTTCCGTTGTCACCAGATCGAGTTTTCTTTGGGGAAATCTCGCTGTCCGGAGCTGTTAGGGCTGCAGCACATTCGGCAACGCGCCTCAAGGAGGCTGAAAAGCTCGGATTTGCCACCGCTGTCATGCCGTCGCCGGGAGAACTCACCAGCAACAGCGCCAACCTGAAGATCGAACGGATAGGCCATCTGAAACAGCTTGCGGAGACACTATCGCCATGCCAGTGAAGGGCCGTTAGGTCTGACCCTGAGACGGCCTGCAGCTGCCGCCGATACGGCATCCATAGGAGACCCAAAGGGATGATCGGTCCGTTGACCTACCTTGACGTTGGTGTCATCGCAATTGCGGTATTATCGGGCCTGTTGGCTCTCTACCGTGGATTGACGCGCGAACTCCTGGCGATCCTGTCTTGGATCATCGCCGGGCTTGCTGTGCTCTATTTCGTCTTCAATCACCGCAAGTTTGCCGAAGAAGTCGCCGTACAGATGGGGCTCCAGCCCGAAGGAAGCGGCCTCATCATCGCCCAGGGCGTTGTCGGCTCGCTGATCTTCCT
>DAOUZE010000205.1 GCA_030665765.1 Filomicrobium sp. | reverse complement strand
GAGGAGCGTGCCAGCTATGTCTTGAGCGACGAGGAAGTCCTTCAACTCGCTCGCTGGGCCTGTGCCATCGAGGACCACTACGGCCAGGCAATGGACATGGAGTGGGCTAAAGATGGCGAGACCGGTTCCCTCTACATCGTGCAGGCGAGACCTGAAACGGTCCAATCGCAACGCAAGACGGGCGCGATACAAACCTTTACGGTTCGCGAAAAAGGCCCGCTGCTAGTTCAAGGTCTGGCTATCGGCGATGCCGGCGCAACCGGCCGCGTTTGCCGTTTGAGTAGCCCGGCAGAAATTGACCAATTCGAGACCGACTCGATACTCGTCACACAAATGACGGATCCAGACTGGGTTCCGATCATGAAACGAGCAGCAGGTATTATCACGGATCATGGCGGGCGAACGAGCCACGCAGCGATTGTAAGCCGCGAAATGGGGCTGCCTGCAGTGGTCGGCGCGCAAGATGCAACAGCCAAACTGAAAGCGGGGCGGACAGTTTCGGTGTCGTGCTGCGAGGGCGATCGCGGCAACGTTTATGATGGCCTGGCGCACTTCGATGTAGACCATATCGACATCGAGCATCTGCCGCAGACCCGAACCAAGATTATGCTCAACATGGCCAATCCAGAAGCAGCGTACCGTTGGTGGCGTTTGCCAAGCGACGGCGTGGGATTGGCGCGAATGGAGTTTATCGTGGGCCATCATATTAAGATACATCCGATGGCCTTGGTCCATTTCGATGCTGTCACAGACCCAACGGCGCGGGCGGAAATCGAGGAGCTCACGCGCACGTTTCCGAGAAAGGCGGATTACTTCGTCGAAAATCTGGCCCGTGGGATCGCGAGGCTTGCCACCGCCTTCTATCCGGCGCCGACGATCGTCCGGCTTAGTGACTTCAAAACCAACGAGTATGCGCAACTTATTGGGGGAGAAGTATTCGAGCCGCGTGAGTGTAATCCGATGATTGGATGGCGTGGCGCAAGCCGCTATTATCGATCCGGCTATCGCTCAGGTTTCGAGCTCGAGTGTCGAGCTATCAAAATGGCGCGCAATGAAATTGGCCTTGAAAATATTATTGTTATGATACCCTTCTGCCGGACTCTTGACGAGGCGGATCAGGTGCTTGAGGTCATGGCGGAGCATGAGCTCCAGCGAGGGGAAGATGGCCTGCAGGTCTATATGATGGTCGAGATACCGGCAAACGTCATATTGGCAGAGCAGTTCGCTAAACGTTTCGATGGTTTTTCGATTGGCTCTAACGACCTCACCCAGCTTATCCTCGGTGTTGACCGAGATAGCGACATCCTTAGCGGACTGTTCGACGAGCAGAACGCAGCCGTAAAGTGGGCAATTGCCGAAGTATTGGAAACGGCGCGAAAGTGCGGTGTCCATACTGGATTATGTGGTCAAGCACCGAGTGATCATCCCGAGTTCGCGCGCTTCCTCGTGAGCCACGGCATTGACTCAATATCAGTAAGTCCGGACAGCTTCATCAATGTAAAACGTGTAGTGGCATCTGCAGAGTCACAAGGCTCATGAGGCGTATAGTTACTGTTACTTTTAATCCAGCGATCGATCTCACCACGTCTGTGAAACGCTTGGTCAGTGGTCCAAAATTGAGGTGCGTGCAGCCACGCATTGATCCAGGCGGTGGTGGGATAAACGTGTCCCGCGCCATTGCAAAATTGGGCTTCACAAGTATTGCTGTGGCCGCAATAGGTGGAGTGAGCGGCGAGATTCTGAAGTGCCGCATCGACCAAGAGGGCGTAGAGGCAAAGTGGTTCGAGATAGACGGGGATACCCGCCAAAGTTTCACCGTCCAAGACGAGTCCAGCAGCGAGCAATATCGATTTGTTTTGCCAGGTCCCGAGTGGTCGAGCGCAGCGTTTGTCGGCTTGTTAGAAACTTGCTCTCAATTGATCAAGGCAGACGATTATGTTGTTGCCAGCGGCAGCCTTCCTCCCGGCGTTCCGGATGACGCTTATCATCAACTCGCCGAGCTCGCGGATCAGGCGGCGGCGGATCTAATTATCGACACCTCCGGGCCAGCGTTGGCGGCGCTCGTCAAAAAGGGGCAGGCAGGCGTACGTATTTTGGTTATGGATGAGGATGAAGCAAGCCAGTTGGCAGGTATCCCACATGTTGAGATCGACGACGCCAGTAAGATCGGGACTCGTCTCATCGCCGATCGCGTCGCCGAAACCATCATAGTTACTTTGGGCGGGCGCGCCGCCGTGGTGACTTCGCCCGCTGGTAAACTCTGCCTTATTCCGCCCAACGTCCAGATCTCTAGCAAAGTCGGAGCCGGCGACAGCTTTGTTGCAGGCCTTGTTACCAGCCTATCGGAAGGCCGGCCCTTCGGTCAGGCACTTAAACACGCGATGGGTACCGCGACGTCTGCAGTGACGACCCCGGCGACTGAGCTTTGCACGAGAGAAGGTGCGGAGACTTACTCTGCGGCAGTTGAGTGCAAATGGCTGGGGGCCTTATAAAGTCCCTCGCCCCCGATTGATTGCTTCGAGCCCTTAGTGCCCGCCGCTCTAAGGACCTCGTTGACGAGGATCTAGGGCGTTGTCAATGCGTCCGGGATCACTCTCAAATTCCCGTCTTGGGTCAAAAACTTGAAACGAAGACGTGCGCACCGTTTTTTCGTCTATGGAAGGCAAGTTAAAACGCTTCTGGAATCAACTGTAATTCTATCAAAGCGTCCCAAGATAAGGCTTGCACGCTTGGCCAGAGGCTTTCGAGAAAGCATAAGTCCGAGTGCCAAAAAGTCTGCTGCAATATCAATGTCGGGCACAGCCCAAAATCGTTTGGATGAACAAGACCGGCCAAGAACCATGATGGGCAACCCGACCCCGGGGGACAGCGGAGATCCCCGCCTCGTGTAGAACTTCGGTCTCCCAGATCGTGGCCATTGATGGTCGTCGGTCTGCGCCCGCTCGCAGCAGGAGCAATTTTGGCCATCCGCGTCTAGACCCGCCTAGGCTGCCCTTTGGGCATTTCGATGCGAAACGCCAGAGGGCCTTGCACAAACCGAGTGGCCAATGCCACAAGTTTTCCGCAGTGAAAGCCATGAGCATAACGTATGTGGCAAGAGGTCATAATCTTTGTTGCCGTCGGGTTCACAGCGCAGCTGGTCGATGGTGCAATTGGAATGGCATACAAGATAATCGCACTGTCGCTGCTAACGACGAGTGGCATGTGCCCGTTGGTTGCTAGTGCAGGTATTCACGTAGCGGCGACATTTACGACGGCAGCGTCTGGGCTTGCTCACTGGCGCCTTGGAAATCTCGATCCGATTCTAGTAAGACGCCTGATCTTGCCGGGTATGATCGGCGGAATACTGGGGGCGTTGGCGCTGACAATTATCTCTGGTGCCGCCATCCGACCTTTGGTGGGCCTCTATTTAGCGGCTCTTGGAGTTTTTATCCTTAGCAAGACATTCAATGGCCTTAAGCTTACTCGGAAAGCGCTGCGCAGTGTCGAGCCTATTGGGTTCGCTGGTGGCCTATTCGACTCATTTGGCGGTGGCTGGGGCGCTATCGTTACGCCGACGCTTATTGGGGCAGGCGTTCCCTCGCGCACTGCCATTGGCTCGGTAAATGGAGCAGAGTTCTTCGTTACCGCGACGATCGCCGCAATGCTCGTACCCGCGATAGAAGTTACAATGATGCCCGCTGTTATCGGCCTCCTAGCGGGAGGGCTGGTGGCCGCGCCACTAGCTGCTTTAGCGACCCGATACATACCTGGAAGGGCATTGACGACGGCCGTCGGTTGCGTTGTCATCGTGCTCGGTGTTTACAACCTGTTCCAACCGCTTTTGGAAAGGCTGGGTCTTTGATTCTGCTTTTTGTATAGTCGCTTAGAAGATCGCGCCAAGTAGTGCGATCTATAACCACGAACGAGCCAACATTTTGGGCAGTTTTAAAATGAAGCAGTACGGCTCTATGCTGCTCGTTCTTATATTCTTTTTGTGCCTCGGAAGGGTCAGCGGAGCCGAACATCAAAGTGCAACGTCGCGTGGCAAAAATGAGTCGGTAGAACTCACGTTGTTTTGGCAGCCTGGTTGTCCCTTTTGTCAGCGCGCGAAGTCGTTCTTCGAGAATCGTCCCGAGACCTCTGATTGGTTGACTGTCAGTACCATCGATCTCACCGAGTCGATCGAGGCTCAGGGGAAATTTCAGGCGGTCAATCGAATATTTGGCATCCAGCGGCCAGGCGTACCGCTTATGCTAGTGGGTGAACGCTATTTCGTTGGTTTCGATGATGCGTCTGGTGTTGGAACTGCCGTGCTAGATGCCGCTCGTGCTTGTCGCAATCGCAGCTGCGTGACGCTCGCTGGACTGCTTAAGAAAAAGGGCTTCGCAAGCCCTGTTTCAAAGAGCGCGTTGCCGCAGGTCCTTAACATTCCGCTGATCGGGGAGGTGCCGACGGCAACATTATCGTTGCCAGCACTGACCATATTGTTGGCGGCAGTGGATGGTTTCAATCCCTGCGCAATGTGGGTGCTGATCTTTCTCGTCGGGTTGCTTGTCGGAATTCAGGATCGAATGCGCATGTGGATCCTCGGAAGTGCATTTCTGCTGACCTCCGGGTTTGTCTACTTTGGCTTCTTAGCTGCTTGGCTCAACGTCTTCTTGCTTCTTGGAGCTCTATTTTGGGTCCGTATGAGTGTCGGTCTGGTGGCTATTGGTAGCGGTATTTATTACCTGCACGCATTTGCGACAAATGCCGCAGCGGAGTGCCGGGTCACAAACTTCGAGCAGCGTCAATGGATTATGGATTCGCTGCGAGCCAGCGTGACAGAGAAGCGCTTCCTGATCGCCATAGCGGGCATTGTGGCACTCGCGGCAGCCGTCAACCTCATTGAGTTACTTTGCTCTGCCGGTATCCCTGCTGTGTTCACGGATGTGTTGGCAACGAGCAACCTTCCGGCTTGGCAACACTATCTCTACCTGCTGCTTTACGTCGGCGTTTTCATGCTCGACGATGCAATTATTTTCGCGATCGCCACGCTGACGCTTCAAGGTGAGCGTCCGGCCTCCACCGCCTTACGCAATGGTTCGCCTTCGGTCATCATGTCTGCCTAGATATGAGCGGACACGAACCACATGGCATCAAGACCCAGAACTTCACGTCAGCGATGGAGCGACGCGTTTAAGAAGCGTGTAGTGGCCGAGGCGAGCGAGCCGAGCGTGACGGTCACCCAAATTGCACGGCGCTACGATCTCGATGCCCGACGAGTCTCGAACTGGATGAATAAGTTCGGTTCTGGCGTTCCGCTGGTACCGGTAGAGGTTACATCGGACCACAGCGGTTCACCGATATCTTCCGTCATCGAGATCGATCTACCTTGCGGCACGAGAGTGCGGTGTGGTCCGGAGACAGGTGCCGAGTTGGTCACGAGCGTCATCGTCGCTCTCAGATCGAAGCGATGATCCCGGTTCCGGCAAGCACGAAAGTTTGGATCGCGTCTGGCGTGACGGATATGCGGAAGGGCTTCAATGGTCTGAGCATCCTGGCCCAGGACGCCTTGGAACAAGATCCATTCTCTGGCCATCTGTTTGTCTTTCGGGGGCGTCGCGGTGATCTGGTGAAGATCATCTGGTTTGACGGACAGGGTGCGTGCCTGTTCTCCAAACGGTTAGAGCGCGGGCGGTTCGTTTGGCCGTCGCCGGTCAAAGGCAAGGTCGCGATCACCTCAGCGCAGTTGGCGATGCTGTTGGAGGGGATTGATTGGCGAGCACCGGTTCGAACGTGGCGTCCATTGAAGGCAGGATAGCAACAGTCCTGTTTGCTCTTTGACATCGTAGATTCATTCAGGCCAGTGAATAGCGTATGGCTTTTGCCATGAGGAACACCGATGGCCATACGCACCGGAACAAAGCGGACCTGCGACGGCTGCTGGATCAGCGTGATGCCGAGATTGCGAGGCAATCAGCAGAGCTTCTGGCGCGTGATCTTCTGATTGAAAAACTCAAGCTGCAACTCGCTAATCTGCGGCGGCAACGGTTCGGCACGAAGTCCGAGGCGTTGGACAAGATCATCGACCAACTTGAGCTGGCACTTGTCGAAGCGGAAGCAGCGGCGGAGCAACATTATTGCGAGCCGTTGTCCGCTGAGACGGCAGCCAAGCAGCAGCCAGCACGCAAACCCTTGCCCGATTATCTTCCGCGCGAAGATGTCGTGCTGTCTCCCGGTGAGACATGCGAGCAGTGCGGCGGAGCACTACGTCATCTCGGCGAGGACGCATCCGAGACGCTGGAGTATGTGCCCGGACGCTTCAAGGTAATCCGAACGGTACGGCTCAAGATGTCCTGCCGCTGCTGTGAGACCATTCATCAGGTTCCAGCGCCATCCATGCCGATCGAACGGGGACGGCCAGGTCCAGGCCTGTTGGCGCATGTGTTGGTGAGCAAATATGCTGATCACCTGCCGCTGTATCGCCAATCTCAAATTTATGGGCGTGAAGGCATGCAGCTTGAACGCTCAACACTTGCCGACTGGATCAGGCAATCGGCAGCACTTCTCGAACCTCTCGCAGATGCTATTGG
>DAOUZE010000037.1 GCA_030665765.1 Filomicrobium sp. | reverse complement strand
GCGGAATCTTGCGCTGCCTAGAATGTAAATTTACTGGATGAGCGAGTCGGCAACGATGCCCAATCAAGCGCAACTAAGCCGGCATCATTTTCTGAACGATGCCCCCTGTTGTCCGTCGGGACTGATTGAGCGTGCGCGGCGACTTGGACCTTCGCGTACCGCAATTGTCTGCGCGAATGCTGCATTTCCGATGCTGTCGTGCCGGGCGGCCGTAAATGTTGAAGTCATGGAGCCGATTTTCGTTGGTCCGAAAGAGGCGATTCGTACCGAAGCGCAAAATATCGGCTGGGACATCTCAGGGTTCAAGATTGTCGATGTGGAGGACGAAGAAGCGGCCGCGGAGGCTTCGGTCGCACTGGTTCGCGAGGGGCGTGCGGATGCCTTGATGAAAGGGCAGATCCATACCGACATCCTGATGCGCGCTGCGGTGAATCGCAATCATGGGATTCGCGACGGTGGCCGGCTTATTCATATCTTTCATATTACGCCGCCGCACAGTGACAGGCCGCAGCTTTTCACGGACGCCGCCGTCAACGTTAGGCCGGACATGGAGACAATGAAGGTTGCTATCCGCGCGGTCGTCGATGTCGCCCGTGCGGTCGGTATAGAGCGCCCCAAGGTGGCGCTGCTGTTGGCAAGGAAAGAACCAATTCCGGCCGTGCCTTCGGCGAAGAAGTCTCGCGAGCTTGCTCAATGGGCGACCAAGGCTATTCCGGGGTCCGTCTTCAGCGGCCCGCTGTCGCTTGACCTCATTCTGTCACGGGAAGCCGCGTTGGCGAAGCGGCTATATGACGATGAAGTTGCCGGAGCCGCTGATGCGATCGTCGTGCCGGATACTGTCTCGGGCAACGTGCTATTCAAATCGCTTGTCTGTTTCCGTGCGGCTGGTGTTGTCGTCGGCGGACGCGTTCCGGTCATTCTGACCAGCCGAGCTGACCCACCTGAAACGCGCTTGGCGTCCGTTGCGCTCGCAAATGTGTTGAGCAATCAGAACCGCTGCAGAAAAGACTTCGAAGAGAGAGTTGGTCCAATCCATGAACGCGCCAGGCACTTCTTTGAATACAGCAAGCGGCCCACGGGCAAGTGCACAATCGCGGCCTCAGTCGTCCGAAGCCAACTGAACAATGGGACGCCTTGCGGTGTGGTCGCGTTCCACCAAGCCTGAACCGTTAGCATGTGGAGATAGCTATGGCGATTAAGGATCTGGCGTTAGCCTATGACGGCAGCACGGCTGCTCATTCGGCACTCGAGTTTGCGGTGCAGATGGCGAAGAAGTATGAGGCCGAGATTACCGGCATACATGTTTACTCGCCTGCAAAGATCTCAGAAGATTTCAGGCGATGGATTTCGCAGGATGTACTGGAGAATATCCAGGAAACCGCCAGACTCAAGGTCGCGGAGATCGAGAAGGAGTTCCGCGGTCAGATATCTGCGCTGGAGTTCAAGGGGCCTGTCCACTGGTCTGTCGAAACAGGCAATCCGGGTATCGCGCTGGCTCGAAAGGGACGGTTCTTTGATATCCTTCTGACCGGACAATTTGCTCGCGCGATCAGACGAGAGCAAGGCGCGTTGCAGCCTGAGGAGCTGATCCACAGTATCGGAAAACCTCTGATCATCGTGCCTGAAGGCTACAAGCCCCGGGAATTCAAAGAGACGGCGGCAGTCGCCTGGGATGGCAGCCGGTCGGCCGCGCGAGCGCTATCTGACGCGATGCAGATTCTGGAGACGAAGCGCAAGCTTGATATCCTGGTCGTGGAAGGCAAGAAGAGTCACGAAGACCCTTATGCGCCACTGCCGGCCGCTGAGATTATTACACATCTCGGACGGCATGGCGTCACAGCAACGGAAGTCAGACTGGAGCCTGGCAAACGCAGCCCCGCCGAGGCGGTGCTGGAGTATTGCGGCGAAGCTGATCCGGACGTGCTGGTGATGGGCGCTTTCGGCCGTGGAAAGCTGGGCGCGATGCTGTTTGGCAGCATGACGACGAAGGTGCTGGCTTCCATGAATGTGCCTGTCTTGGTTTCACACTGAGTGACACCGCCGGGCACCGCAAGTGTTGCTTGACGTGCTGGTGGGGTCCGCGCTGGGCGCATTGGGAGGACCTGAGCTTAAAAATTTACGTCAAAGAAGTTTTCGAAAGGGCGAGATATGGCCGTTACAGATCACGTCGGATATGCGGAGTTCATGGAAGGCGTCCAAAAACGCAATCCCGGACAGCCGGAGTTCGTGCAGGCGGTTGGCGAAGTCGCCGAGGACATCTTTGATTTCATCGCAGACAAGGAAATCTATCATGAGTACCAGATCCTGCGGCGCCTCGTTGAACCCGATCGGGTCGTGAGTTTTCGCGTTTGTTGGGAAGATGATAACAACAACATTCGTGTTCAGCGCGGCTGGAGGGTTCAAAACAACAACGCCATCGGCCCCTATAAGGGCGGAATTCGCTTCCATCCGACCGTCAACCGAAGCGTGCTCAAATTCCTTGCGTTTGAGCAAACGTTCAAGAACAGCCTCACCGGTCTTCCCTTGGGGGGTGCCAAGGGTGGCTCAAACTTCAATCCAAAAGGCAAATCCGAGCATGAGATTATGCGGTTCTGTCAGTCATTCATGACGGAGCTTTATCGTCACGTTGGAGAGGACACGGATATCCCGGCAGGGGACATCGGTGTCGGGGCGCGTGAGATTGGTTACATGTTCGGACAGTACAAGCGCATCACCAACAAGTTCTCGGGCGTCCTTACGGGGAAGGGGCTGGAATTTGGTGGCAGCCGTGTCAGGACGGAGGCGACGGGTTATGGCTGCGTCTACTTCGCCCAGAACATGCTCGAGCGCCGTGGTCAGTCGATGGATGGCAAAATGTGCGTTGTCTCCGGTTCCGGCAACGTCGCGACCCACGCCGTTGAAAAAATCATTCACCTTGGAGGGAAGGCGGTGACGCTTTCCGATTCAGAGGGTTTTATTTTTGACCGGTACGGAATTGACCAGGAGAAACTGGAGTGGGTGAAGGAACACAAGACCCACCGGAGGGGACGGATTTCGGAGTATGCTAAGGTCTTCAAGGGATCCGAATTCCATGCAGGTAAACGTCCCTGGTCGGTGCCTTGTCAAATAGCGTTTCCTTGCGCCACTCAAAATGAAATCTGCGGGGATGACGCGCGAACGCTTATCGGCAATGGTTGTGAGTGCGTTTCAGAGGGCGCGAACATGCCGACGGCTCTCAAGGGGATCAGGTCGTTCAAGGATGCCGGATTGCTGTATGGACCTGGCAAAGCTGCAAATGCGGGAGGCGTTGCGCTTTCTGGACTGGAGATGAGTCAGAACGCGGCCCGACTTTCCTGGGATGAAGATCAACTTCAACAAAAGCTCCGAGAATTGATGCAAGGTATCCACGACCGTTGCGTTGAGCGTGGCGGCATTGCGGGTTCTGACCGCATCGACTACGTGCGCGGCAGTAACATAGCAGGATTTGTGAAGGTGGCGGATGCGATGCTTGCCTATGGTGTGGTGTAGGCCTGCGTTGCCACGTTCCCGACGCACGTTGGGTTGGTCATTCTTTGCCAGACGGATTTGCTGACGGACTTTAGAGCTACTCGCGATAAGACCAAGCCTCGGCACCCTCGTGATACGGGCTAACCGGGGTTTTGGCGGTGCGATCGGTCTTCACGTCAATCACAACTGTTTTGTTGAGCTCCAGAGCTTTCGCAAAGGCGGGCGCGAGTTCATTAGGGTCCCTAACGGTTATTCCTTCGGCTCCGAATGCGCGCGCAAACCCAGCGAAATCCTGATCGGGTGCCTCGTTCAGTTTTGCTGCAACCGGTCCCTTGTCCTTCGCGCGCAGCCAGACGTTGCCAAGTGCGCAGTTGTTGCTCACGCAATAGATGACGGGTAGCCCGAAGCGGGCGGAAGTCTGCACTTCCATGCCATGCATTCTGAAGCAGCCATCGCCGGAGAACACGACGACCGGACGATCCGGACGCGCCGCCTTGGCACCGATGCCGGCGCCGATGCCCCAGCCCATGGGGCCGAGGTTCGATGCGGTAATGAACTCGCGCGGGCCGTAGCTATCCCAATAGTGGGCTGCGAAGGCTCGGTGAGCGCCACTGTCGACAACGGCAATGGTGTCGCGAGGCATCGCCTTACGGCACTCCGCGACCATTCGGGTGGGATGAATGGGCTGCTGGTCGCTTGTCATATTCTCGGTGTCGTAGAAGCGCGGGCCCTTCCTAATGTCGTCCATCCAACTTGAACGCTCTGTCTTTAAGTTCAACAGCGCAGCGGCGTCACTGTCTGATGCCTGCAGGAGCCACCGCAGGAAGGCCCCCCCATGCCCGCGAACAAAGTGCTCCTGTCCGGGGAGCGTATGGCAGGCGACATGAACCGCAGAGACATTCACGGAGTAAATTCCGCGCTTGGGAGCAAGCTTGTCCGTCCAATACATGGAATCGCGAACATTCAAGGTGCTGCCGAGCACGACGAGAAGATCGAGTTCCTTTTCCAGTATGGCGTCAGTGGCATGAGGCGTTCCGGCATATCCGAAGACGCCGAGCGCAAGGGGATGGTCCTCCGGCATTACGCCCTTGGCATGTTCCGTCGTTGCAATTGGAATACTGAACCTCTCGGCAACTGCCATGAGATCGGCCGTCGCGTTGTCCGCAATAACGCCGCCGCCGACCAGAATAACGATGCGAGGCGCACCGTCAGCCATTGACCAGAGTGTCTTCGCCATTTCGTGGTCGAGCGACATCGAGTTGAGGAGAGCTGGTGCGACCGGCCCCGGCACGACGTCTATTTCCCCATTTTGAACGTCGCGAGGGATCGATAAGTGGGCGGGGCGTCGCGCCCCATCCACCATGCTCTTGATCGCACGGCTATACTTGTGATGGAGCAGGCGAACGTCGGGTATACTGTAGGACTGAATGGTGACAGGCCGGATGATCTCAGTGTCGTTGTAAGTGCTCGCGGTCGCGTCCTGAAACAGACCGAGCCCCTGCATATAGTTTTCGACTTCGCCGGTGATCAGGAGTACTGGTGACTCGTCTGTGTACGCCGCGGAAATGCTCGTGACTGTATTGGTCAGGCCGGGCCCGCCAATGCAAAGGCATGCGCCAATTCGGCCACTTGCGCGCGCATAGCCGTCTGCCATTGCTGCAGCACCGCCCTCATGCGCGGCGACGACTGGTGTCAGCTCTGGAACCCGTGCAAATGCGGGAAGAAATGGATCGACCAAGCCGCCGGTCATCATGAAAAGGTGGTCAACGCCATCGGCCACCAGCGATCGGAGAATGAAGTCCGTTCCTTGCATGATACTGCGGCCCTCTTACTGAGTTTGCGCGGGAAAGCGCCCGCTGCTTATGGAGTGCGCTAATAGTACAACTTGATTCAGAATAGGTGGGACACGCGGTTTGGCGGCCTTCGGCATGTATGGAGGCCAACGCCGCGTGACCATACAATTCGCAACCGGCGCCCGCTAGTTTATTGGTCGGATCAGGTAGCTTGGCCACTATAAATCCACTTTCTTCTTCCCGCCCAGACTAAGCAGACATTTGATCGAAGCACTTGAATACGAGAGCGTTCAAACCTGTTGCCTTTGAGCGGTGGCTACAGTGTGTAGATGGCAGCGCAAATCCCGCCGCGACAGTCGGTGTTGTGCTTGCTTGCTCGCTCGCTCGTAAAACGGAGAGCAGGGTTGCATTCGATCGCTCCGGAAGAAATGACACGATAATCATGCTATCGGTAACGGGCTCTCCAGTTCCGCGATTTGAAAGGGCAGTAAACTCTTATGCTGACGCGCCAATACTATCTTATCTTGTCCGCTTTGGGCATCGCCTCGCTGATCATCCTTCCGCAGTACTGGTCGGCGTATTATTGGACGGCGCTGATCATCATACCGTATATCGTGATCGGCTTTTACGACCTATTCGTTTCGCGCAGCAACGTGCTGCGCAACTATCCCGTCATCGGACATCTGAGGTATGGACTGGAGTTTATCAGTCCCGAGATCCGACAGTACTTCGTAGAGACCGAACATAGCGGCCGACCGTTCAACCGTGAACAACGCGTGCTGGTTTATCGTCGCTCGGAAGGCCGCCCGGATTTCCAGCCCTTTGGCACGCAATTTGACGTCTCCACGGTGGGCTACGAGACCGCCGCGCACTCGCTCAACCCGAAGGAGGTTCCGGAGGAGGAGGGGAGAACTGTCGTCGGGGGTCCGGAGTGCAAAAAGCCCTACAATGCTTCGCGGCTCAATATCTCAGCCATGAGCTTCGGTGCCCTCAGCCCAAATGCCATCGAAGCGCTCAATAGCGGCGCGCAGCTTGGTAATTTTGCACATAATACGGGAGAGGGTGGACTGAGTAGATATCACCTCGCTGGCGGAGGCGACATATTCTGGCAGATCGGAACCGGCTATTTCGGCTGTCGCACCAAGGATGGGCATTTTGATCCTGCGCAGTTCGCGGAGCGCGCGCAGACCGACGCTGTCAAGATGATCGAGATCAAACTCTCGCAAGGCGCCAAGCCTTCGCACGGTGGCGTCCTTCCCGGGGCCAAAGTCGATAAGGAGATTGCAGAAGTTCGAGGTGTGCCGGTCGGCCGTGACTGTATCTCTCCGCCGACCCATTCAACGTTCTCCAATCCTCAGGGATTGCTAGAGTTCGTTATCCAATTGCGTGAGCTTTGCGGTGGTAAGCCGGTCGGCTTCAAGCTGTGCGTTGGTCATAAATCGGAATTCATGGGCATCTGTAAAGCGATGGTCAAGACGGGGATCACACCCGACTTCATTACCGTCGATGGCTCCGAGGGTGGGACGGGTGCTGCACCGCTTGAGTTTTCCGACAGGCTGGGCATGACCGCCAATGAAGGACTCATCTTCGTCCATAACTGTCTCGTGGGCATCAACAAGCGTGACAAGATCAAGCTGATCTCATCAGGCAAGGTCGTCAACGGCTTCGATATGGTGCAGAAGATTTCGCTTGGTGCCGACATGTGCAACGCGGCCCGCACAATGCTGTTCGCCATCGGCTGCATTCAGGCGGTGCGCTGCAATACGAACACGTGCCCCTCCGGCGTGGCAACGCAGGACTGGCGAAGGATGCGTGCCGTCGTCGTCGACGAGCGCAAACATAACGTTGCGAACTTTCACCGTGAGAACATACGGAGTTTTCTCGACCTCGTCGGCGCAATGGGTCTTTCTTCGCCCGACGAGCTTACCCCATTCCACATTCATCGGCGTATAGCCAATGAGACCGAAAAGACCTACGGCGAGCTGTATCAATATCTGGAGCCAGGCGAATTACTCGAGGCGTCAGGCCCTGACAATAGCTTCACAAAAGCCTGGGCTGCGGCCAAAGTTGATGCCTTTTAACGCGAAAGAGCACGAGGGGCTGGCTCATAAAGAAGACGGATTTGATCAAAATAGAGACTGCCAAGACTTCGGTGCGGCACTGACATGAGGGCGCCGGGGTGCGGCCCAATATAAAAAAGGGAGATAAGAAGGCGTGGCCAGTCTGCCAGATCCAATCCCGGGGCTAGCCGGGGCCAACAAAGAGATCTACGACGATATCGTGCGACGGCGCGCCGCAAAGGGCGTGCACCATCTTGGACCCTATGTGCCGCTGCTAAATTATCCGGAGCTGGCGAAAAATGTCGAGCGGCTGGGGTATTTCTACAAATATGAGTCCGACCTGCCGGGCCACCTCTATCAGTTCATCGTCTTGGAGGCCGCGCGCAAGTTCGGGGTGGAGTTTGTATGGCGTGACCACATATATGCTGCGCGCAAAGCGGGCGTTCCAGACAGTGTTATCCGAGCGATTGAGGACGGCGATGGCAAGCTGGACCAGCCTTAT
This sequence comes from Filomicrobium sp., assembly GCA_030665765.1. GTDB lineage: Bacteria > Pseudomonadota > Alphaproteobacteria > Rhizobiales > Hyphomicrobiaceae > Filomicrobium. The sequence goes on along the minus strand of DAOUZE010000037.1, from coordinate 10,128 downwards.
CAGATAGTTCGCGACGTTATGTATTGGGCTTTCCGCTTCAAATCGATTCCGAAGGATCTTCAGGATCAAGCCATTGTTGAATTTGGCGTGCACGGGGTTATCGAAATTGTGACACTGTGCGGATTTTATACGCTTGTTGGCATGGTCAATTCCTGCTTCGATGTTCATTTGCCAGCAGCTGCGGATCACACGTGATGTTTGATTTTCTGATAGTGGGCGTTGCCGCAACAGTGATGCTGGATGCGATGCAGCTGCTCATGAAGCAGATATTCGGCTGGCCGGCGACCAACTGGGGCATCATTGGCCGCTGGGCCGCGGGATTGCCAAAAGGAAAGCTCGTAAACACCGAGATTGGCACGTCGCCACAGGTCGAGAACGAACTTACTCTTGGATGGCTGGTCCACTATGGCGTTGGCATCGCTTATGGAGCGATCTATCTCTTCCTAGTTTATCAGGTTTTCGGGACCACTCCCGGCTTCGTTTCTGCAATGATTTTTGGGCTCGGCTCGGTTGCGGTGACCTGGTTTATGATGGAGCCTATTCTCGGCGCAGGCGTGATGGGCGCCAATACACCTGACCCCATGGTCACCCGCCTTCACGATCTGGGCAGTCATTTGGGCTTCGGATTGGGTCTCTATCTCGGCGGTTTGCTCATTGGCGTGTAACTGAATGGCCTGTTGTCCCCGTCAGTGAGTTGGGCTGATGCATTGAACAACAAGCTGACTCAACTGAGCCACCGCCACGGATGTCTCGCGAGCGGTTCGTACGGAACAATCGCAACTTAGTTTCGAATGTTGACTGCCTGACTGCACGGTCCGGAGTCAAAAAGGCAACGAGACATCATGCCTCCGTCGCTAATTACCACTAGCGTGCCGCCGGAAAGGATGCCGGCGTCTGAAAACTCATGTCTTCCAGCAGGGAACTGGATTAATTTCCAAGGCTTAGTGCAGGACAAATGTGGAGGTCTCAAAGTTGGCGTGCACCATCTTGCATAGAGCGCTGGCTTCCCCGGCGATGCAACCCGAGCAACATGCCAGATGTGTCTTGGTCCAACGATCGATTTTAGGATCTCACCTTTAAATGAATTGGGCTCTGTCACCTTCTCATCTGCGATTGCGGAGGGAGCTATAGCGGCAAGGACAATTGCGCTGTAAAGCAATGTTTGTCTCATTTTCGAAACCACGTGAGCCTCGTCTATAGATACTTGTTGCAGTATGGTCGTGCGCTCTGGGCGGTACTTAACTCATGAGATACAGCGCACGTCCGTGCCGGATGCTATCTCACACTAATTTAGGAAGCCAAGTTCCTCGAAGAGGCGATACTTGTCCCAATCAACCCAGCTCTCGACAATCTTTCCGTTATCAAAGCGGTCGATCTGGACACGTCGTCCACTCCACCTGCTTATCTGTTGGAGGATGACCAAGGTATTCACCTGTGTGCTTGGCTGAGAACTTCTAACGCGTGGCGACAAGGTATTTTCCGCGATCTGCATAAGGATCTGCACGTTGAAATTCGAGACGGCGCGATGGTTGGCGCGAACAATGTCTTTCCAACCTTCCAGGTTTACCGACTTCTCACCCCCTTTTGCGTCAGTTTCCTGATGATTGGTGTAGATGGCGGAAAATATTTCTTCAGGCTGATCCATATTCGTGCTCACCCACATTTCAAGCGAACACCTAGACAGCTTCTTTTGTTCGTCGATCGACATTCCAGTCACCACTGATACAGGACGCTGTGAGTGATCTTCCGCTGTTAGTTGGAAAGCCAGCATCAAGGCAATCAATGCTCCGAGGGCGACCTAAGTGCAATGCTTTATGCGAGCCTCGCTAAGGTTACATGAGGATGCTTCTGTTTGCATAGTTTAGGCTGAGATGGTCATCGCGTGGTCCGACTACTGCGGCTTGCCGGTTGTTGTGATCTTCAGATGCAAGGACGCGTGCTGTCTTGAACTGGACCGCCATTGGCCAAGTCGTTGGCTCGCAGGAAGTACGTGTGTTGTCAGATTTCGCACGTCGCAACGGATCTCATTGACCCCTCGTTGGGTCTTTCCCCAGCGACACGGAGGTCTTGGCGTGAGGCCAGGTCCTGTTCAAATTCGGGTCAGCTGTTCCCTAAGAAACAGTCGACGGCCGAGCCGTCAGCCATATTCGGCATTTGTTGCAGACCTGCTGAATTGCCCCGGACCAAGCTATTCTTTGAGCGTTCACAGGCGAGCGAAGAGCCAGCGATAGATCTTAGTGGGATTCTGAGGGAGGTGGCCGGAAGCGGGCCAGCCTGCCTGAACGCGCGATTCCGAAATGATGGGTGAGAATGGTTAGCGCATGGTCGAAATGGTAAAATCGGCGCTGCAAGCGGATCGCAAGCTGGTTGCCATCCTGGCGGCGGATATCGTCGGTTACTCGTGCCACATGGAGCAAGACGAAGTCGCCACGTTGGAAGCGCTATCGCGACATCGTTCCGCTACTGACCGGCTTATCTTGGAACGCCGCGGCCGAATAACAGGGACTGGTGGGGATAGCTTTATAGCCGAATTTTCGAGTGTGCTGAACGCCGTCGAGTGTGCAGTAGAAATTCAGGAAGCGGTCGCGGAGATCAACGCGGCACTCGATGTTCAGGCGCGCGTGCTTGAATTCCGCATTGGCGTAAACGTCAGCGACGTGATGATCAAAGGGCTGGATATTTTTGGTGACGGGGTCAACGTTGCGGCCCGTTTGGAAAGCCTTTGTGAGGCGGGGGCGGTGTGTGTTTCCCGGGGCGTGCGCGACTACGTCGCCAAACAGACACCTTATGTCTTTGACGAGGTTGGCGAGCAGTGGGTCAAGAATCTCGAAGAGCCGATACGCGCCTACAGCATAGGGTTTGCCGGAGGACGAGCCTTACGTAGTGCTGTCTGCCACAGCACTGAGGCAACGGTGCCAAGCCCCACCGCATCGCTGCAGGGAAACACATCATCCTTACTGATCGCGGTCGGCCTATTAGCCGCGCTCGTCACCGCTCTCACGGTCAGTGGCTATCTTCGCGCGGTGGACGTCTTGGTGGTAGGTGGTCTTGCATGGCTCGTATTGAATTTGAGCGCCTTCTGCGATAACTCACTGCCAGCGAAAACGAAGGCTGTCGTGTCTGGCTGGCTAAGGCCGGCGTACGGCATACGCTTGCGCAGCTCGGATGTTTTCCTGATCTTGTTCGAAAGCGTCTTCACGAAAGACAACCTCGATCGGAAATGTATTCTACGATCGATGCTGCTTTCAATTGGTGCGTTTGTTATCCTTTTTGCAGCTTTCATGGATGCGGCCGCGCTCGAGTGGCGAATGGGCGAACTCGAACAACAGCCGCATCCACTCGAGCCTTGGATGCGTATCGCGCTAGGCGCCACCGCGCTGTGCCTGTGCAATGTTTTCGCAGACTACATTTCGATATACGAAACCCGCTTGGTTCTCAAACTGGCCAAGCGCTATGGCATGTTGCCGTTGTTCGCGGCGCTCGACATAGTGCTTACGGCTTGCGTTTTCCTGTTCGTGGTTGCGGTTACTCTGCCGCTCATTTCGCTTGCGACGGGCAACATTCATGGTTTTCTCGATAATGTCGGACGGCTATGGAGCAACACGCCCAACGTAGTCTCCCACTGTGTGTCGCAGAACCTTGTGCGCTGGTTGAAGGGAGAGCCGATCGACTACGTCGCCATGTACGTGCTGCCATCGGTGATCACCACCTTTCTCACGACGATCTGGCTGGTTGCGGCGCTCATTTCCGCCCCAGCCCTGCGCGCCACGACCTGGAGCCGGACAACCGGGCTCACCATGCTCGGGCGGTTCGCGGACGCCGCGCGCCGACCCTTCACAGCACTCGGCTACGCAGCGGCGATCCTGATTATCGGCCTCAGTCTTATCGTCTGGCCATTCCGAGCCATGGTAAGCGCGCAGGGTACCAGTCTGGGACAGGTATCCGCGAGTGTGGATGCCGGTTGGAAAAGACCCAAACCGAATTACTGCCGAATAGACCCGACGGTCATCTCGTCGCTTCCCGGCGAGCATTGACTAAAACGAGTCCGCCTTCGCCTGCCAACGGGATGGGCGGCAGGAGTTACCTGCGGGGTAGCATCTCGGCGTTGGGACTTCCTTGCCTGTTCCGGTCGAAAAGCTAGCCCTTGGGCATCCTCAGCGCGAGCCAAGGCTTGATCGGTGATGGGTGTCGGATACTTGGGTTAGCCACGAGCAGTGTATGCAAGGTCACGCCACATTTCTGAGCGAGCTCATAGAGAGTTTGACCGGACTGCAAAATGACCTTTTTCTCGCAGGGACTGCCGCTGGTGAGCCCCGAATAAGCCGGAACTCGTATCGGCAAACCAATGGGGAGCTCGTGAACGTTCCGAATGCGCGGGTTGGTCTCGAGCAATGCCTCAGATGTGAGTCCGCTAAACTTGCCAACTCCCAGCGACTTTCGGGTTGCTCTTGTTGGTCAAGGAGCTGAACTTTGACCGCCCTGTGGGATATTGGATGTGCGATAGCTGCCTGTCTCGCTCTGTGACACCGGAACAGCTTGTTCGCGCTTCTCGGGCGACGCTTATTGCTCGAAGTCATTGCTCCCCTTTTCGGGGCTACGATGAACTGGAAAGTCCCCCCTGCTCACTGAAGTTAGAATGTGTGGTGCCCCTAACAGAGAACAAGCTGCTCCTGCCCCATTCAGCATTCGGTGCATCATTTTGAAGAACTGGGTAGGGTTGTGCCGGCAGCTCTCTTTACTAATTATATTAATTAACAAGAGTTCGCTTTCTTGTGTTTGGGTCAGTCCCTTACAGGATGTCTGTCAGATCTTCTCGTTCATCGAGGCATTTGATGTATTTGTTAGGCGAAAATGGTTCGGGAAGTCTCGGTCATTCAGTATCTTGCGCACCGAAATCGATTTCCAAAAGCCAAAAAATTTTACTAACTGGCGCTACGGGTTTTGTGGGTGGTTACCTGCTCAAGGAACTCATTGATAAGACTGATTCAGAGATAGTCTGCCTTGTCAGGTCTAGTTTTGTCGGCCGATCAGCAAATGCGCGGCTGCAGCAAAAGCGTTCAGAGCAAGGCATCGATCCAAGTATTTTTGATAAGCGCGTAAGAATTCTAAATGGCAATCTCGAGCGCGAACATTTCGGCCTCACCAAAGATGACTATTTGAAGCTGGCCGCTGAGATCGATACTGTCTTTCATCTTGGTGCGAAGCTAAGCTACCTTTCATCTTTCTCAAGTTTGGAAATGGCAAATGTGGTGGCTGTGCGTCGGATCCTAGAGTTCTGCCGCGATGGTTGTTTGAAGGCATTGCATCACATGTCAACATCGGGCGTTTATATGTCGTTGGATGCTGTTGAACATGGCTATCTAACTCGCGATGTGCCCCTTCGCGAATACCACAGACACCCGATCGGATATTTTCGATCCAAGTGGACCGCAGAACTGGAAGTACAAGCTGCGCGTCAGGCAGGCCTCCCGGTGATGATCTATCGCCCCAGCTTTGTTGGGGGAACGCTGAATCAAGGCTATCTTCCCGAGAGTGATCTGACGCGCCAATACTTAGCCGCTTGTCTTGAAGTCGGCGCCATGCCGGACGTCAACTTTCAGGTGGACCTCGTTCCCGTTGACATTCTAGCGAAGGCCGTGGCGCAGGCAGCTTCCCGTGACCAACATGAGCGACTAGATCTAAATCTTTGCAACCCGCATCCTCAATCGCTGGCTAGTTTGGCTCAATCAGTTCCCGCATTTGATCGCGCCATTGAGCAGGTAAGTTATAGAGAGTGGAGCAACAAGCTTCACCGCGGCATGCCGACTATTGCGAAGAATTTAATGCGCTGGGCAACCCGTCCCTGTCCGAATGCGCCTGATGGCTTGCTGGACTTATTCTCTCGAGTGCGCTCGGCGTCATCTGACTGCATCGACACTACTTATGCTCTTTCAGGTTGCGCAGACGCGTGTCCTCCGGTCGATGCTGTTATGCTTGATGCTTATCTGCAAGGGTTGAGCGCCTTCAAACGAGTCAAAGACGCCTAACTGGGGCGCACATGTTACTTTTTAGGACGTGCATATATAGCGTTCCAAAGAACCTTCCATCTGCCACCCAGTGCAGACACGGCAAACATCGATGCAACATCTGAGAACGGCGCCTTGACGCAGAAGATCGCGAAGCGGAAATCCACTCCAGAAAATGGACGCAAGAGCCATGTGCGCCAAGTCTAGAGACTCTGGTGCTAAAAAGAGCAGCCCTTGCCACCAACGAGCAGCTGGATGCAGCAATCCAACTACGTGATTTACCCATTGATGGAGAGCGTCGTTGTGATCCCAGCGGGACAGGCTATGCTGCCATTACCTGAACCATGTTGTCGAACGATTTCCCCCAAGTGGCTTCACAACGAGCGCCGCAAAATAGCCTCCTAAGTTTCGTGTGGCCGTTTCTTCGGCTCGCTGAACTATCGTTGCGTTGGCCACGGTTCACTCTAAGTCTTTTCTGTTGCTTGACTGTAGTAATGGCCGTTGGCCTCCAGTGGGTCTCAACGGACGATTCGCTTGAAAACTTCCTAAAGTCGCCAACGCCCGATTACCAAGTCTTCGAGCGCATGCGCGATCGCTTCCCCTCAAGTGACCTTGATGTCTTTGTCACTATTGAAGCACGCGAACTCTTCACATCACAAAACTTGCAGCAGATGCAGGACTTGAAGTTTGCCCTGCTGCTTGCCGAACCAGTCAGGTCTGTCGTTTCGATTTTCTCATTGAAAGAACCTCTTCAGGCAAACGCGTTGCCCGCCTCCATTATTCCCGATGAAATCCCGGACGACCCAGTCGTATTGAAGCGCTTAGCAGAGCGGCTCTATCAGCATCCACTTGCGCGCGACCGTCTTCTTTCGAGGCCTGATAAAGCCGGGCAACTCGCCCTCTTCATTGTTGCTCTCGACGCCGATCACGTTCGCGAACAAGGGCTGCCGGCCGTGATCACGACGGTGAAGTCTGAGATCGGTGACGCACTAGGGTCAAACCGACTAAAAGTGGGCGTCTCAGGCGTGCCTGCAATGAAGGCGGAAGTCATCGAGGGGACCGCACGCGACGTCGTCTTGTTTAATGCAGTGGGACTCCTCATCGGCGCTGCGATCTGCTGGCTCTTCTTTCGCCGGCTGCAGCTTGTCCTCATGGCAAACATCCCCGCATTCGTAGCGATTGTTTTTTGCCTTGGATTGTTCGGCTGGACCGGAACTCGGATCGATCCGCTGATGAACGCGATCATGCCGCTCGTGATCGTTGTTACCTTGAATAATGCCATGCACTTCGTGTTTGCCATCTGCCGTGACCTTGACGCCGGCATCGGCGAAAACAAGGCTATTCACAACGCAATTCAAGAGATAGGGCCGGCCTGTGCTCTGACTTCGATCACGACTTCGATCGCATTGCTGTCGCTACTATTCTCAACCTCCCCCCTGATCCGTTCATTCGGGGCTATGGCGGGAGCCAGCGTATTGATCGCCCTGACACTAATCTTCGTGATCATGCCCATGCTGGCGAAGCTGTTCTTGCGAAGCAACAGATCTTATCTCGTTGGTGGCAGCCCCTACAACGGGGCGCGCCTCCTCGATAGAGCGGCAATATTTATAGGAAAAGCCGTCTCGCTGCGGCCAGACCGCATTGCAGCCACGGGCGTACTTCTGACCGGCTTGTTTCTACTGGCCTACATACAACTCGAGCCGCGCTATCAGTTGAGTGATATGCTTCCTGATCAAGGTCAGTCGGCAGCCGTGACGGAGCGCATGGCTGATCGCCTCGGTGGCGTCTTCCCTTTAAACGTCATGATTGAGTGGCCGGAGCGTCTCGACGTTACGGCGTCGAAGGTGAGTATCGTACTGGCAGAAGTTCACAAGGCCCTAGCGACACACCCTGCAATTAGCAAGGTCAGCTCTTGGCGCGACCTACAGACGTGGGCGGAATTAGGGGGGGTGGGACCTGACGAGGCAACCGCTCGCTTACTTGAAACCGTCCCTCTGGCTATCAAATCCAGGTTCGTCGACGAAGAGACCCGAGCGGCGCTCGTATCCGGTTACATCAATGACCTTGAGGCGAAACAAGTCATAGGGATCTCCAAAGAGATCGAAACGAAGCTGTCTAATTTGCGCTCTCTATATCCTGAATTTGGCTTGTCACTCACCGGGCTCTCCAGCATTGCGGCGACACGTTCGACAGATGTTATCTCTCAATTGAGTATCAGCATGATGGGTGCCGTTGCCATTGTCATCTTGCTCATCGGCCTTGCATTTCGGTCTATGCTCATGGCGGCGCTCAGCATTGTGCCTAATCTTTTCGCGCTCTTTGCCACTGGGACGTGGTTGCTGTTCACCAGCGGCGGACTCGATTATGCGACGGTTGTAGGTTTGACGGTGGCATTTGGGCTTGCCGTCGATGATACGATCCACGTCCTCAACAGATATCAGCTTGAGAAGCGGGAGCATGTTTCCACGGCGGAAGCCATGGATAAAACATTGCGTCTCATCGGTACGGTGTTGATTCTGACCACCGTTGTGCTGCTTGCAGGTCTGTCGGTGACGCAGTTGAGCGTTGTGCCCCCGACACGACAGTTCGGTGCTATCTGCATGCTCACGTTATTCTTTGCGCTCATAGCTGATCTCGTGATCCTACCGGCCCTGATTCTGGTCACGGCGCGCGGTGCCAACGCCTCCCCTTTTCTTGCCAACCTGCAAAGGATCCACCCTTTGAATCGGAAAGATGAAAACAAACGCACAAAGTAGGAAGCTATAATGAAAGCAATTGTATCGGCTATTGTGACCGCAGTCGTAATCCAGCTCTCTGTCCCAAACCCCAGCCATGCCGCATCGATAGAGGGGAGATGGAGCGGAACAGGTTTTGTGAAGCCCGTAGACGGCCCGAGAGAAAAGGTGCGCTGTCGGATCACCTATTCTAAAGTAAGCAAGAAACTCTTTGCGGTCAGAGCCTCGTGCGCGACGACATCGACCAAGATTTCGCAGACTGGCGAAGTCCTGAAAGTGAGCCCGAGCCGGTATGCCGGGGACTTCTACAACAAGGATTACGATGTCTCTGGACGGGTTCGTGTCAAGTTAAGCGGTTCCAGGCAAACGGTATCGTTCTCCAGCGTGAGAGGCTACGGCAGAGTCACGCTTAGACGGCGTTGATTGTGTGTTGTCTCATTAAGTCTAATTGACTGGAATTTGCCGACAGCCGCTGATTTTGACGCGTGGGATTTGAAAGGCTTAGCCTGCCGGTCGCTCGTCCATACTGGGCCAATTTCGCTTAATGTGACAACGCCCGCTCGACCTTAAGGCCGCATGAACCATTTTGGGAGGCGATTTCCAATTGTTTGCGCCATGATCAGCTCCAAATCACGAGCCTCCTTACTCCGGGGCAAGCACAACAAGCCACAGATCGTCATCTTAGCCGTCCTCGTACTCGTTCTTACTTGCGCTCTCACTGAGACAGCGTACCGACCCCTGGCCGCTCAAGGCGTTGATGCTCAAGTTGGCAAGATTAAAGAAATCGCCGAGACCAAAGACAGCAGTGCTGCCCAATCCAAAAAATCTGAAGAGCTAAAGCGTCCGAGCCGTCGGGGCGAGCCGACCTACGTCAAGATCCGTATTTATGTGATCGATGTCGACGAGGTTAATTCCGCGAATCAGAACTTCTCGGCGAGTGTCTACTATGAGGCTCGCTGGGATAATCCCATACTCCGTCATGAAGGTCCTGGCCCAGTCGTTCGACGAACGACAGACGTTTGGACGCCCCGGCTTGCTATCGTCAATCAACAGCAGGCGTGGTCGGCCTTCCCATCATTCGTAGAGGTCTCGCCCGAGGGCGAGGTCGTCTTGAGACAAAAAGTATGGGGGTGGTTTTCACAACCCCTCGATCTCAAGGACTTTCCGATTGATCAGCAAACATTGACGATCCATGTCGCAGCCGCGGGTTTGGTTGAGGGCGATTTGAAGCTTGTTGCCCTGGAACAGGCTCAGGGCCGCCAGTCTGGAATCCACAAGGGCTTCTCACTGCCTGACTTCGATGTGATGAGCTGGAAAGCAGAATCCCGCCCGTATATTCCTTTCGAAGGTGAAGTGGGGACGCCGGGCTATATAATGGAAATCCAAAT